>JAEZYO010000725.1 GCA_023419055.1 Pseudomonadota bacterium
CACGCAGATCGAGCGGCGCCAGCAGGCCGAGGGCCTGTTCGAGGCGATTCAAGAAGCGATGACCGAGCTCCGCGCCGATCTCGTCCCTCGCAAGAAGGTGGAAGGACAGCGCGAAGCCTTCATGCGCCAGACCATCCGCAAGGCCGAGAAGGAAGGCTTTCAGCGCGTGGCGGTGGTATGCGGCGCCTGGCACGCCCCGGCGCTCGTGGACCTTGGCGGTTCCCGCGGCAGCAAGCAGGACAACGAGACGCTGAAGGGGCTGCCCAAGATCAAGGTGGCGGCGGCCTGGATCCCCTGGACCTATTCGCGGCTCTCGTACCGGAGCGGCTACGGCGCGGGGCTCGATTCGCCCGGCTTCTACGCGCACGTGTGGGAGCACCGGGCGCGGGCTCCGCTCGTGTGGGCCGTGCGCGCCGCTCGGCTCCTGCGCGGAGAAGACGTGGACGCGTCGTCGGCGAACGTCATCGAGACGGTGCGCCTCGCCGAGTCGCTGGCAGCGATGCGCGAGCTCCCCGCCCCGGGCCTCAATGAGCTCCGGGAAGCCTTGCTCGCCGTGCTGTGCGGCGGAGAGGCGGCACGCCTCGCCCTGATTCGCGACAAGCTCGAGGTCGGTGACGAGCTCGGGAGCGTGCCCGAGAACGCCGCGCAGGTCCCGCTCCAACGAGACTTCGAGCGCGAGGTGAAGCGGCTTCGCCTCAAGCTCACGACCGAGCAGCTGTTCGTCGATCTCGATCTCCGAAAGGACAACGACCGGGACAAGAGCCGGCTCTTCCACCGACTGCGCGTGCTCGGCGTGGAGTGGGCCGAACCCATCACCACGGGTAGAACCAGCGGCACCTTCAAGGAATCCTGGAAGCTTACCTGGGACCCCGAGTTCGTGGTCGAGCTAGTCGCCGCCAACCTCTACGGCAACACGGTCGAGGTCGCCGCTCGCTCGCGCCTCGTGGAGCGCGCGCGGCAAGCGCAGATCGCCGAGCTCTCGCGCCTGGTCGAGGTGGCGCTCATCGCCGATTTGCCCAGCGTGCTCGCCGATCTGCTCTCGGAGCTCGACGCTCGGGCCGCTCAGGCGAGCGACGTCAGGCTGCTCTTCGATTCGACCGAGCCGCTCGCGCGCGTGATTCGCTACGGTGACGTGCGCGGCGCGCGCGCCCCCTCGATTCAGCCGGTGTTTCGCGGCTTGCTGGAGCGCGCGGTGGTGGGGCTCCTGCCCGCTTCGGGCCAGCTGGACGACGAGGCGGCCGCGACCCTGCTCGAGTCGATAGGCCGCGCTCACGCCGCGTGCCTGTTGCTCGACGACCAGGACCTCAAGGAGCTCTGGCTCGATGCCCTGCGCGGCCTGCTCGAGAGCGAGGGCGCTCACCCGCGGCTTCGAGGTCGCGCTTGCCGTCTGCTGCTCGAGCAACATCGGATCGACGGTCCCGAGCTCGAGCGACGAGCGAGCCTCGCGCTCAGTCCCGGGGTCGAGCCCGGTCAGGCCGCGCGCTGGCTGGAGGGGCTGGTCGAAGGTGACGGGCTCTTCCTGGTGCACCACGCGGATCTGATCGCGACGCTCGACGCCTGGCTCGCGAGCCTTTCGAGCGAAATCTTTCAAGCCGAGCTCCCGCTCCTGCGCCGCGCCTTCTCGAGCTTCGCGCCGGCAGAGCGCCGAGCGCTCGCCCAGAAGCTCAAGCAAAACGGCACATCGGGCCCGCGCCGCGCCGAGCTCCGCGCCGACCTCGATCCGGAGCGCAGCCGGCGAGTCCTTCCCATCCTCGCGACCGTGCTCGGAGTTTCCCATGAGTGATTCACGCGACGCACGCTGGCGTTTGGTGCTCGGGCAAGCCGCGCAGCCGGAGCTCGACGTCGATCTTTCGGCCCAGCTCCTCGGGATGGATCGCGTGCTCGAGGCGCTCTACGACAGTGAGCGGCGCGGAGGGCTCGGGGCTTCGAGCCCGAACGTCGCGCGCTGGCTCGGCGACATTCGGAGCTACTTCCCCTCCTCGGTCGTGAAGGTGATGCAGTCCGACGCGCTCGAGCGGCTCAATCTGCAGCAAATGCTGCTCGAGCCCGAGATGCTTTCGCAGGTCGAACCGGACGTGAACCTGGTCGCGACGTTGATCGCGCTCCGGAGCGTCATCCCGGCCCGCACCAGGGACACCGCCCGTCAGGTGGTGCGGAAGGTGGTCGAAGAGCTCGAGCGCCGTCTGCGAAACCCGCTCTCGCAGGCGGTCCGCGGCGCGCTCCAGCGCGCTCAGCGCACGTCCCGCCCACGGCCGAACGAGATCGATTGGGATCGAACCATCCGCAAGAACCTTCATACCTTCAGCGCCGAGCACGGGACGGTCGTCGCCGAGCGCCTGGTCGGCTTCGCGCGGCGCCGCTCGTCATTGCGTGACGTGGTGCTGTGCGTCGACCAGAGCGGCTCGATGGCAAGCTCGGTCGTGTATTCCAGCATCTTCGGCGCCGTGCTCGCGAGCCTCCGGAGCGTGTCGACGCGCTTCGTGCTCTTCGACACGTCGGTCGTCGACCTCACCGACGAGCTCGAAGATCCCGTGGATCTCTTGTTCGGTACGCAGCTCGGCGGGGGCACCGACATCAACCTGGCGCTCGGCTATTGCCAGCAGATCATCACCCGGCCCGCGCAGACCATCCTGGTGCTGATCACGGACCTCTACGAAGGTGGCGACGCGCAGCAGATGCTGGCTCGCGCCGCCGAGCTCGTGAAGTGCGGCGTGAACGTGATTTGCCTGCTCGCGCTGAGCGATCAGGGGGCACCCACGTACGACCACGAGCACGCGCACGCGTTCGCGGCGCTCGGTATTCCGGCCTTCGCCTGCACGCCCGAGCTCTTTCCCGAGCTCATGGCCGCGGCGATCCAGCGTCAGGATCTGGGACTATGGGCGGCGCGGCACGAGATCGTCGCGGCGCGGTGAGCTCGCCGGGCGGTTTGGTCGTTCTTCGCGCGGTGGGTGCCATTCGTGGTTGGCCCGCGCCAGGCGCTGCGCGTAGCGCTGGACTGGACCGAGTTCGATCGAGACGGTCAGGCCACGATCGCGCTGTACCTTCTCACCAACCCGAAGCGACGCGACCGGTTGCTGATGCTCGTGCCTTCGCACAGGGCCCGCTCACGTCGCTCGGTGCCGCCAGCGAAGCAGCTTGTTTGGATAAGTACTTGAAGGCCAATACCGTGAAGCGACGGACGCACTCTTTATTTCGTCAAGGCTGCTACTGGTATTACGCACTTCCGAACTCCGACGAGCGCCTTCAACCGTTGATGGAAGCCTTCGGCAAGCTCGTCTCCGAGCACGAGCTTTCGCGCAAAGTGCTCGGCGTCATATCAGGGGATGCTTCAGATGTCGCTCCCGTGACGACTCCGCGCAAGAGCGTCGCCGCGCGGCGCCTGGATCGCTGCCTTCACCCTCTTCGGTTACCCTCCCGGCGGTCATGAGACGCGTGTCGACGAGCTCTAGACCAGCAACTCGAGCGCTCCGCGCAGCAGGGCCTCGGTGGATTCGGCCCTCCCCTCGCGCGTGGCTCGATCGAGCGCCGCGCGCGTTTCTCTCTCGCCAAAGCCGAGCCCCCGCAACCCCCGAAACGCCCTTTCGTGATGCTCACATTCTGACGCGGGAGGAGCGCTCGCGGACACCTCGCCGTAACGGCGGCCATCGGCGTGCCGAAAGACGAGTTCGCTCGAATTGCTGCCTTCAATCACGAGCTGACCTCGGTGCACCGCCCGATGATGCGCTGCGCACAGCACCACCAGATTGTCTGCTTCGTGAGCGCCCCCTTCAGCACGCGTGGAGAGGTGGTGCTCATCGACGAAGATGGAGTTTCTGCAGCCCGGAACGACGCAGCACCCGTGGTCACGCCGCATCACTTGGCGGCGTGTCGCTGGCGGTATCGTCTGGGTCGCTTTAGGACCCACGTGGGCGTCACTCTCGGATCTGATGACCTGCGCATCGCAACAGGCCATCTCCACAGTCGCAGGATCGAGCGCCATCAGCTCACCGCCTGCTTGCTGAAAGCCTCGTCCGCACTCTTCGCATTGGGTGAGGAGAACCTGATAGCTCGAGCGGCCCTCGTCGCTCGGCCCCTGGAGCACTTCGCGCGCCAGCGCGAGCAAGAGCGCGTCATCGTCGAGCGAGGCGTCGCTTCTCCGCCGTAGCTGCGCGACCGCCTCGCGGAACGTCGCGGCCGTCTCCGCGCTGACCTCGAACCGGAGCACCACGCGCTTTGCCTCCGGTCGCACTCGATCCGTCGGCAGATCACCGGGTTTTCGGCCTGAAACCAGCCGTTCGAGCTGGCGCACCGTTTTGTCGCGCGCGGCCGAGAGCCAAGCTCCTTCGGTGTGCGGCGCCGCGATCCGAGTGAGCTCGCGCACCGCCGACCAGCTGAGATCGCCGTCGCGGAGCGCTCGGTCCATCTCGGGCAGGTCCTCTAGCGAGCGCGCGACCCGCAACTTCTCCTCCGTCGCGCGTGGACCGTAGCCGAAGAGGCGCTCCACGTATTCGCCGAAGGTGCCGAAACCGAGGTGACGATGCGCTTCCGTTCGTAGCGCCTCCAATAGGAGGCCGCCCTCTTCCCAGTCGTGCGCAGCGCGACGCTTTGCGAGCTCAGTCAGCGCCGTATGCGCTTTCACCCAATCCGAATCCCCTGATCCCACCTGTTGCATGCCTGCACTCTACACCATGGAAATCCGAGCTCGCTGCTGACTGACTGGCGGCTCTTCGGGGGAGTGATCGAGTCAAGAAGTGATGCGAGCATGACGGTGCAGCGAGAGCGCCGGAGACCGCTCAGTAACGTTCGGTTGGAAGCGACTCGACGATTCGGGAGCGCCGTTTGACGAAAAAGCTGTCAAGATCATTCGTCCGAATGCCGGTTTGCAGGCTCATGGAGCCAGATTGACGGAAGTTTTTGCAGGTAGATGGAGCCACCTGATTTGCAGAGCCATGAGCCACCAGCGAGGGGCCATGACCAGGTTTCGGCAGGGTCATGGAGCCACGGTTCGGCACGTTTCAGCAGGATGATGGAGCCAGGCTCGGGTCGAGCGACCGGATAGCAGAAGCTTGCAGACCGAAACGCCACGCGAGCCAGAGGCGTCCCTACGGGCGCCTTGAAGTTGATCCGGTTCCCCGGACGAGTTGTTAGGGACCTGACGGATCCCCTCATCTGGCAGCGCTTTTTCAGCGGGCCGTTTGAATCCATGATCGCGAGGTCCGTCCAAGGGGCATGATGGCCCAATCGAGCCCGAGCCCCGTCACAGCACCCACCACGTCTTCGTCGCGACGAACGCCGCGGGCGAAGCTTTCGCCGCGCC
>JAEZYO010000795.1 GCA_023419055.1 Pseudomonadota bacterium
GCATAATCCGTGCGCGTTTGCGTGAGGGCTCAAATAGGTGGACCTGTCATGAGGGAGTAGGCGGCGGAACCCGTCGCTCGTACGCTGCGTCAGGGCGCTCGTCGAGTCAGCGAGTCTTCGGGATCGCGCGTCAGGATATCCGTGGCGCTGAGCCCGACGAGCAGCGCGGTCATGGCCGCTGCGACGACGAGCACCAACCTCACCGAGACGCTGGAGGTCGAGAGCCGCATGAAGACGAGGCCTATCAGGGTGGCTTTGAAGAACGAAATCAGGAGCGCGACCGGGACGGCCCACCCGGCGAGCGCGAGACGCGAGCACGCCCAGCTCAGGATCGCCAGGACGACCAGGGCAACCCAAGCGAGCGCGTAGCGGGCTGCGTGAGCTCTCATCAGCTCGACCCACCCGTGAGGTAGAAGAGCGGCCAGAGGAAGACCCAGATGACGTCGACCAGGTGCCAGTAGAGCGCCCCGAGCTCGAGCGTCGAAGCGGTCAGCGGCGGGCGCGCCTTCCGGCGCAAGAGGAGCGCCATGACCAGGAGCACGGCCGAGCCGGCGATGACGTGCAGGGCGTGAAGCCCGGTCATCAGGTAATACATCGTGACGAAGAGCGCGAAACCGTCGGGCTCCCCGGCGTAGCCGCTCCTACCCGCGGGGGTGAGCCCCTCTTGTAGATGCTCGGCGTATTCCAGGCTCTTGATGCCGAGGAAGGCGGCGCCGAGGAGCACGGTGATGAAGACGAGACGAAACGCGCTGCGTTGACGGCCTTGTTCGAGCGCCTGAACGCCGAGCGCGACGGTGAAGCTGCTGGTCAGGAGCACGAAGGTGTTGATGGCTCCGAGCTCCTGGGCCATGTGGTGGACCCCTGCTCGAAACCCTGCGGGGTGCGCCGCGCGCGCAGCGCCGTACAGCGCGAGGAGGCCCGCGAAGAGCAAGAGCTCGCTCCCGAGGAAGAGCCACATGCCCAGCCGAGCCGCGGCGCTCCGTTGCTCCGCCGTGTGGAACTGAGCGACGGCCTCGTCTTCACTCATCGCTCGTCCTCTTCGACGCCGTAGTGATACGCACCGAGCTCGAAGGACGGCGGCTCTTCCGCGAAATTGTGCTTCGGTGGCGGCGACGGCACGCGCCACTCGAAGCTCCGCGAGTCCCAGGGATTCTGACCCGAACGCTCACCGCGGAAGAGCGCGTGCACGAGATAGATCAGGATGAACAAAAGGCCCGCGCCGAGCGCCCACGAGCCGACGGTCGAGATCACGTGCAAGACCTGGAAGCGCGGTGGGTATGCGTAGTAGCGGCGCGGCATGCCCGCGTTGCCGAGCAAGAACTGCGGCAGGAACGTGAGGACGAAACCCACGAAGACGAGCGCGGCGCCCAGCATTCCGGCGCGCTCCGAGTAGATTCGGCCGGTGATCTTCGGGAACCAATAGTGAAGCGCCGCGAGGAAGCCGGTCATCACGGCGCCCACCATGATGAAGTGGAAGTGAGCGACGACGAAGTAAGTGTCGTGCCAGTGGATGTCCAGGCTGGTCGCCGCCACCGCGACGCCGGTCATGCCACCGAACACGAACAAGAACAGAAACGCGAAGACGTACAGCATCGGGGTGGCGAGGCGGATCGAGCCGCCGCGCAGGGTGCCCACCCAGGCGAACACCTTGATCGCCGAAAAGATGGCGACCAGCATCGAGAAGATCCCGAAGACGCCGACGTCGAAGGTCGACATACCCGCTGCAAACAAGTGGTGTCCCCAGGTGAGAAACCCCACGAAGGCGATGCCGAGCGACGAATAGACGATGGCGCGGTACGACGGCGCCGGGTTGCGAGCGAAGCTGCAGACGACTTCGCTGATCACCCCCATTGCCGGGAGGATCATGATGTAGACCGCGGGGTGCGAGTAGAACCAGAACAGGTGCTGGAAGAGGACCGGATCGCCGCCTCGCAGCGGGTCGAAGACGCCGAGGCCGAACACGCGATCGACCGCGAGGATGAGGAGCGTCATCCCGAGCACGGGCGTCGCCAGCACCTGAATGATGCTGGTCGCGTACAGCGCCCAGACGAAGAACGGCAGGCGAAGCCAAGTGATCCCGCGCGCGCGCAAGAGGTGGGTCGTACCGATGAAGTTGATGCCGGTCGCGATGCTCGAGAGCCCGATCACGAAGACGCCGAGCACCGCGGGCGCCACCGCGGTCGGAGAGCGGGTCGCGTAGGGCACGTAGAAGGTCCAACCCGTGTCGATGGCGTTGGCGATCACGCTCCCGAGCAGCAGGGTGGAACCTGCGAGATAGAAGTAGAAGCTTGCCAGGTTGATGCGCGGAAACGCCACGTCGCGCGCGCCGATCATGAGCGGCAAGAGAATGTTCCCGAACCCGCTCGGGATGGCGGGGATCATGAACATGAACACCATGATCACGCCGTGCAGCGTGAACAGGCGGTTATACGTCATGGCATCGACGATGGTCGGATCCGGCGAGAGGTGCTCCAACCTCAGCAGGAGCGCGAAGACTCCGCCCAAGAACAGCGAGAAGGTGGTCGCGCCCAGGAAGAGGATGCCGATCCGTTTGTGATCCGTGGTGAGCAACCACGAGCGAACGGTTTGCCCGTCCCGAAGGAAGCTCGAGCGCGGTAGCGCCGCGTCGGTAAGCGGTAGTTCTTGGGTGGTCATGGTTCGCCACCGAGCGGCGGCAGCGCCGCGACCCGGGGATCGGGCGGGTCCCGGAGCGCCTTGATGTACTCGAGCAGCGCGGCCACCTCTCCGTTCGGGAGCCCTCCTTGATAGGTGGGCATGACCGGTCGATACCCCGCGACCCTGTCCGTCATCGGCTCCATCATCGAGCGAGTGAGGTACTCTTCGTCCGCGAGCACGCGACGTCCGTCGTCGAGCGTGACCCAGGAGTCGAACAGGCCGCGCCAGCTCGGGCCGACGTGGCGGCGACCGTCACTCGTGTGACAGGCGAGGCACTGCCGTCGCGCCGCGACCGCTTCGCCGAGCGCGACCAGTGACTTTCCTTCGGCAGGCTTCCGATCCTTCAACCACCTTGCGTAGTCGACGGGTGAGAGCGCCCGCACCTCTCCGCGCATCTCCGAGTGAGAGAGTCCGCAGAACTCCGCGCACAAGATTTCGTAGCGCCCCGGCGTGACCGCCTCGAACCAGACGCTCACGTAGCGTCCGGGAAGAACGTCGTGCTTGATGCGAAATGCCGGGACATAAAAGCTGTGGATGACATCGCGCGAGGTCATGACCAGGCGCACGGGCTGCCCAGCGGGCACCGTCAGGGTCTCGAGCTCGTCGATGCCTTCGGGGTGAGAGAATTTCCAGACCCACTGCTTCGCCACGACGTAGACGTCCAGGGTCTTTGCGGGCGGGGTGCGGAGCGCGACGTACTGTCTGAACCCCACCACCCAGAAGGTGATGAAGAGGCCGAGAGCCAGCACGGAGAAGGCGAACTCGACGCGCCGCGTCTGTCGGCGGCTCGGGCGAGGCCTGCGCCGGGCCCCCTCGCGGTAACGCATCACGAACCAGAGCGAGGCGAGCGTCACGAGCAAGGCGCCGAGCATGGCGACGGTAATGACGCTGAAGTGGAGCCGATCGATGTCGCGAGCAAAGCTCGACCCCGGCTCGGGCAGCTGCAGCAAGAGGCGTAGCCAGCGTTCGACGTCGTTCATGGCGCGCCTCGCTGGGACACCACGAGCTCCATGGCGCGCTCGATCGGGATGCTGACCACACCCTGCTCGCGGTCGACCCAGCCGTAACGCGAAAGCTCACGGCGCTTGCGTTCCCGGAGCTCGAGCCCCGGAGCGGTGGTCTCCATCGGGCCTTGCTCCAGGCGAAGCGCGCCGGAATCGAGAACGCGGGTTCCTTTCGGCTGCTCCACCAGCGCGAGCACCGCCTTCACCGAGATCGCGGAAATCACCAGGACCGCGAACGCGACCGCGATCGCTCGGGTACCGCTGACGTGGTCCTGCTCTTGAGCTGGAGGGCGGAGGCGATGCGTCGTCATGAGGGCTCGAGCTCGAGCGAACGGCTCAGATCGGGATCGTTGAGCGCGACTTTCGGCTCCCGCGCGGCGCGCCACCGCGCGAAGACCAGAGAGAGCCCACCCCAGAGCCCGAGCAGGAGCAGCGCGCCGAGGGCTGCCGAAACGTCGCCGCCGCTCGCAAGGAGTACGAGCCAGCACACGTCGAGGAAGTGGGCGATGAGGAGCACAGCGCCCCAGGCAGTCACGTACCCGAGGTGCAGCTTGCCGAAGCGCCAGAGCAGACCGAAAAACGGCAATACGAAGTGGAGCGCGATCAGAAGAGCGGTCAGAACGGCGGCGAGGCCGCGGAAGCGCGTAACGTAGAAGCCTGACTCGCGCGGGAGCCCCGCGATCCAGATCAGCAGGAGCTGGCAGAAGAAAAGGTACGCCCAGAAGGCGACGAAGGTGAGGAGGAGCTTGCCGACCGCGAGCGCGTGCGCCTCCGAAAGGGGCAGTGTCCAGGCCTTGCCCCGCCGACTCACCAGCGCGAGCAGGGCAACGAGCGCCAGCGACGACGACGCGGAGCCGGCGAAGACATAGACCGCGTAGATGGTCGAGCCGAAGCCCTCGTCCAGCGCCATGAACCAGTCGAAAGCGGCGAGCGTGAAGGTGACCGCCCAGACCGGGAGCCCGAGAGCGCTCAAGCGGCGCATGCGTTCGGCGAGCTCGGGCGTGCCTTCACGATCTTGCGCGAGCGAGTAGCGGCGCAAGCCGACCGCGAGCAGCACTCCTGCCAAGAGGTAGAGCGCTGATTGGCCCGCGAAAGCGGGGCCACGCGAGGCGAGCGCCGGGGCGCCGCCGAGCACGAGCAAGGGCCAGATCCCCGTCACGCTCTCCGTCAGCCGCCGCAAGGGAACGAACCACAAGGCGCGCGTGACGTGCGCGAGCATGATCCAGAACAGCGCCCCCATGAAGAGCGTCCACAGGTACGCGAAGGCTGCGAGGTGAGCCAACTCGAAGCTCCTCATCGCAGGGCCTCCAGCGCTTCGCTCTGCACGGACGCCGGCAGCGCGTCGAGCCGGGCACCCCTGGAAAGCTGCAGCGCGCGAACGTAGGCGACCACTGCCCGGCGTTCGCGTGGTTCGAGCACGCTGGCGAATCCCGGCATCAGCCCATAACCCTCGCCTATTATCTGAAACAGCCGTTCGTCGGAGAGTGAGCGGCGCCGTGGGTCGTAGAGCGAAGGCGGCTTCCTCTGCTCCATGCGCGCGGCCACGGGGCTCTCCCCGTCTCCGGCCTCTCCGTGGCACGTGGCGCAGATCACGCGGAAGTGTTCGCGACCCCGAGCCATCGTGTTCGCGTCCAGAGGGGGAGCCTCTGCTTCGGGCGCGTGTTTCGCATACGGCACGACGCCCGGCGGGGGCGCTCGCATGCTCTTGCCGTCCGCGAAGAAGGCATTGGCCGAATACGGCACGCCCCGCTCTTGCCGCGCCATGCGCTCGAGGCCAGGCTCGGGCGCCGGCCAGGGGCGATCCACGTCGCAGCCCGCCGCGAGCAGCGCGAGCCCCCAGAGCGGCGACCGCAGCATCACCCTCCCTCCACGCGCTCGATGCGGATTGCTCCCTGCGTTCGTAGTAGCTGCTCGATCCCTTCGAGCCCGGTGTCGGGCGGCGATCGCACGGTGAGCCAGAATCGATCGAGGCTCGAAGAGCCCATCCCCGGGATTTCGTCTTCGATGCGCCAGAGGCGCCCGAGCCGCGCGGCGAGGAAGAACGTCACGAGGGTCGCGAGCACCGCGGACAGGATGCCGAGCTCGAAGCTGATGGGCACGAAAGCCGGCGCCGAGTGGAGCGGTCGCCCTCCCACGTTGAGCGGGTAGAGCACGGCGGTCAGGTACCATTGACCCACGTAGGCCAGGCCTGCCCCGCCGAGCCCGGCGACGAGCGCCAGAAGCGGCACCGGCGACCGGCGCAGCTTCAACAGCGTAGCGAGCTCCGGCACCGGGTAAGGCGTGAGCGCGTCGAGGACGAGCTCACTCCGGCGCTCGAGCGAGCGCGCTGCGGCCACGAGCTGCTCCGCGCGTTCGAACTCGGCCGCCAGGAGCTCAGCCATGCGTCGCCTCCGGAGCGAGCTTTCCGCTCGGGTGCTTGAGCTCGTGCACCGCGATGACGGGGACGTAGCGCACGAAGAGGAGAAACAGGAGCGCGAACAACCCGCCGCTGCCGGCGAGGATCGCCGCGTCGACCGGAGTGGGGACGAAGTCGCGGAAGCTCGAGGGCAGGAAATCTCGGGACTGCGAGGTGACGATCAGGACGAAGCGCTCGGCCCACATCCCGCACAGGATGACCGCCGAGACGATGAACAGGTAGCGCTCGCTGGAGCGCACCCGCCGGCTCCAGAGCAACTGCGGCACGAGGACGTTCGCCGCCATCATGAACCAGTACGCGAACGCATACGTCCCGAAGGGCCGCACCGCGAGCAGCATGCGGTGCTCGGCAGGATCGTGATTCCGGAGCGCGATCACCGTCTCGGCGAAGTAGCTGTAGGCCACCAGGAGACCCGTCGCGAGCATCACCTTGGCGAGCAAGTCGAGGTGGCGCGCCGTCACGACGTCGCGCAGCGCGAGGACCCGCCGAGCCGGGATCAAGAGGACGATCACGAGCGCGAAGCCCGAGTAGATGGCGCCCGCCACGAAATAGGGCGGAAAGATCGTCGAGTGCCAGCCGGGCAAGAGGGTGATCGCAAAATCGAAGCTGACGATGGTGTGCACCGAGATCACGAGCCCCGTGGCGAGACCGGCGAGCAGCGCGTACGCAGCGCGGTAGTGGTG
>JAEZYO010000832.1 GCA_023419055.1 Pseudomonadota bacterium
ATCTCCTCCTACCTGGCCCTCGCCGGGTGCTGGGGCGCGGCTTCCGCTCTCGGACGGGAGCCGGACATGCGCTCTCGGCGAGGAGCAACGCTTCCAACGTATCGAGCTTCGAGCTCCAGAAGGCGCGCGTGGTCTCGACCCACTCCGCCACCTCGTCGAGCGGTGCGCGATTCAAGCGCAGGTGATGGTCGCGCCCGGAGACTCGCCGCCGGACGAGATCGGCTCGCTCGAGGATGCGGATGTGCTTCGACACCGAGTTCAGCGAAATCGAGAACGGCGCCGCGACCTAGGTGACCCTGGCCTCACCCTGGAGGAGACGCGACAGGATCGCGCGCCGCGTCGGATCTGCCAATGCAATCAAGGTGTTATCCAGGGTCACCCACGAACGTTAACCCAAAGAGGTGAATATCTCAACCGGTCAAGAACCTGCGTCGAGCGCCCGCGGCAAGACTAGAAGGCGCTCTTGATGGTGCCCCCGTCGACTCGCAGAGACGCGCCGGTGATGGCGGAGGCGAGCGGGCTTGCCACGTAAACGACGAGCGACGCGACCTCTTCGGGCGTCGCGAAGCGCTTGATGAGCGAGGTGGGGCGCGCCTTCACGAAGAACTCTTGTTCGAACTCCTCGAACGTCTTGCCCTCGGACGCGGCGAGCGCGGACACGAAATCGCCCACGCCGCGCGAGCGCGTGGGACCGGGCAGAATCGAGTTCACCGTGACGCCCGTCTTCGCCACCGACTCGGCGATGCCTCGGGACACCGCGAGCTGCGCGGTCTTGGTGGTGCCGTAGTGGATCATCTCCTCCGGGATCTGAACCGCGCTCTCGCTCGAGATGAAGATGATGCGCCCCCAGTCGTTCTTCAGCATGCGCGGCAGGTAGAGGCGCGCGAGCCGCACTCCGCTCAGCACGTTGACCTCGAAGAAGCGCATCCAATCCTGGTCCGGGATCTCGAGGAACGGCTTCGGCTCGAAGATCCCCATGTTGTTGACGACGATGTCGACTTCGGGGTGCGCCTTCGCGAGCGCTTCACAGGCGCCGAGCGCGCCGAGATCGCCGGCGAAGCCGATGACCCGAGCGCCTTCGCGCGCGACCTTTTGAATGCGCGCCACCGCTTCGTCCACCGTCGGCTGAGCGCGTCCGTTCACGATGACCGAAGCGCCTTCTCGCGCGAGGCCCTCCGCGATCGCGTAGCCGATGCCTGCCGTGCTGCCGCTGACGAGCGAAAGCTTTCCGTCGAGCTTGAGGTCCATGCCCTAGGGCTAGTACCGGACCCGTCGCTTGACTATGACTCGATCGTTGTCCCTGCGTCCGAACCTCGAGAGCCTGCGGAAAGAGGCCTACCGTGTGCTGCGCGCCGTTCGCGCCGGGGACGCTTCCGCACTCGCGTTCCTCGCGCAGCATCACCCCTCCCACTCCGCAGAGCCCGGCCTTCGCGAAGTTCAGCACGCGCTCGCTCGGAGCTACGGCTTCGAGAGCTGGGGAGCCCTGAAAGAGCAGGTCGAGATCGAGCTCACGAACGACGCTGAGCTCACGAACGAGTTCTTGCGGTCCGCCTGCTTGAGCTACGGCGACGACGATTGGCCGAGCAAGTGGAGGCGCGCCGAGCGCATCCGGATCCATTTCCCCGACGTCGCGCGTGCCAACTTGTTCACGGCTTGCGTCGCGGGCGAGCTCGAGCTCGTCGCAGCCATCTTGTCGCGCGATCCGGGTGCTGCCTCGAGGAAGGGCGGCCCGCAGGGTTGGGAACCGCTGCTCTTCGTTTGCTACGGTAGGTTGCCGAACGAGCACGCGGCAGAAGCGTCGCTCGAGATCGCTCGCCTGCTGCTCGATCACGGCGCGAACCCGAACGCCAAGTACGTGCTCGGCCAGCGGTACCACTTCACTGGGCTCACCGGCGTGATCGGCCAAGGTGAGCTCGGGCAGCCGCCTCACCCGCGCGCACGAGAGCTCGCCACGCTCCTGCTCGAGCGCGGCGCGGACGCGGCCGACGGGCAGGGTCTCTACGACGAGATGCTGCGCGGCGACGACGTGGAGTGGCTCGCGCTCCTCCACGCGCACGGGCTCGGTGCCGAGAGTGAAACCAACTTCGCGCCGGGCGTCGCGCTCTTCGATTTCCTGCTCGGCTACGCGGTGAAGCACGCGCAGAAGAAGCGGCTGCGCTGGCTGCTCGCGCACGGCGCGAACCCGGACGCCAAAGATCACTACAATCAAAAGACCGCCTACGAGAACGCGTTGCTCCACGATCTACCCGACGTCGCGGCGCTCCTCCTCGAATACGGCGCGGAGCGCGTCGAGCTCGGGGAAAAGGACGCGTTCGTGGCGGCGTGCCGGCGCGGCGACGAGGCCAGAGCTCGAGCGATCTCCGCGGCTCATCCGGAGTACGTCGAAGACGGCGACACGTTGTGCGAAACCGTCGGGAGCGGGCGCGTCTCCGCAGTGAAGCTCTTGCTCGAGCTCGGAGCGGACCCGAATCGGCCGAACCGGCACGGCGTGTACCCGATTCATTGTGCTGCCTCGGTGTCGGAAGAGATGGTCGAACTTCTCGCAAAACACGGCGCCGACGGGAACCGGCTCTCTTACGGAGCCACCGCGACGCAGTGGGCGCTCGGCGCCCAACGCCCAGCCCTCGCGCGCCGGCTCGCCGAGCACGCCGCGAACGTCTTCGACGCCACGCGCTCGGGCAATCTGGAGCTCGTGATGCGCCTCTTGGAGAGCGATCCGACCCTCGCCACTCGGCGAAACCACGTGGGGAACACGGCCCTGCACGTCTTGCCGGAAGATCCGGAGCAAGCGCGACGCATCGCCGATCTTTTGCGGCGTCATGGGGCGGATCCGCTCGCCAAGAACGACGACGGCCAGACGCCGGCCGAAGCGCTCGTGAAGCGAGGGCTAGACGAGCTGGCTTTCGAGCTCTGGCCCGGCCCCGATCTCGATTAGGCTCGCACGACAATGGCGATCGGCGGCTGGATCTTGTTGGTCATCACTCTGCTCCCCGGGCTCTTACTCGGAGCGCTGGGTGTGGTACCGGATCTGGCCGCCCCGTCGCTCACGATCGAGGCCGAGTGGGTCCGCGCGGTGCTTGTCGTGACCGGGCTCTTCACCAGTTTCTTCGCGGTACGCGCCGTGCTTCGCGAAGTGCTGCGTTCCAAAGACGACAAGGAGGCGCGCTTTCGGCGCGCTCCGTTCATCGCGACCGCGCTCTTGCTCATATCGCTATCGCTCCTGGTCGTCGCGTTCGGCGGGGAGGACGCGCTAGGAGGCTCGTCCGGCGGTGGCCTGCGCGTGCTGGTCGGACTCTACGGCGTGTGGCTGACGCTGTTCGCCCTGCCCATGTTCTTCGCCAGAAAGCTCGACAAGGTGCAGCCCATCCCGGCGGCGCCTCCCACTGCGTGTGGCCGCTGCGGGACCGCGGTCGTGCCCGGCGCCGCAGCCTGCGGCTACTGTGGCGCGCAGCTCGCCTGAACGGCGTTTCGAGTGCGATCGTGAAGTGATTGGCGTGAGCCCCGGAACGAGGGCATCCTCCGCGACCATGACCCCCGCGGAGCGGCGCCTCGCCGTGCTCGAAAAAATGGTGGCCTCCGACAAGGCCGACGCGTTCGCCTACTACGGGCTCGCGATGGAGTACCGAAAGGCTGGCCGCGTCGCCGATGCGCTCGCCACGTTCACCACGCTCCGGAACCGCGAACCGGGCTACTTGCCGATGTATTTGATGGCGGGTCAGATGTTGATCGAGCACGCGCGTGGCCCCGAAGCGGCCGAGTGGCTGCGTGCCGGCGTCGAGTTGGCGCGCGAGAAGGGCGACATGAAGGCCCTCGGCGAGCTCGAGTCGGCTCTCGCCGATACCTGACCCCGACGGAAAATGCCGCACCCTACCCGAGGGGTAGCCGAGAGAAATGACAGCGACCGCAGATTTCGTGACCTCAATCCCACGGTCACGGGATCTGCAAGGGGGGCCCCGAGCGCTCTCGCGCTTTCTTACCCTCAGGTGTCGCGTCATGAAGCCGATCCGCATTCTCTCGCCGAAGCTTTCCTCGCTCCTTGCGTTGCCGCTCCTCGTTCTCGGTTGCAGCTCGGACGTGGCCGAGACTCCCGCCAACGGAGGTAGCAGCGGACTCGGGGGCGCGGGCGGGAGCGCGGGCGGCGTTGGAGGGACCGCAAGCGGCGGAACGGGCGGCACGTCGAATCTTGCCGGCACGGGCGGAACCGGTGGGAGCGCAGGCGGCAGCGCCGGCTCGGCGGGAAGCGGTGGCGGCGGTTCGGGCGGCGTCGGAGGAGGCGCGGGCAACGCGGGCACCTCCGGAGGCGGCAGCGGTGGAGGCGGAGGGGCGGGCGGTTCGAGTGGAGGCGCCGGCGGCGGGGGCGCGTTCACGCTGACCACACCCGCCTTCGAGACCAACGCCGGGTGCTCGCCCGATGACAAGCAGGCCTGCGACACCATCCCGACCGAACACACCAACTACGGCCAGGGTGACATGAAGCACGTCTCGCCGGAGCTCAATTGGAGCAACCCACCAGCGGGCACCCAGAGCTTCGCGGTGGTGTTCCAAGATCTGAGCAACACCTTCGCTCACTGGGTGATCTGGAACATCCCGGGCTCCGCGACCGGCCTCGCAGAGAACGTCCCGGGCGGCGCCATGCCGAGCACGCCTGAAGGCGCGTCGCAGGTGAGCATCGACAACACCGGCCACTACTTCGGGCCGGGGGCGCCGTGCAACGTCTACGAGTTCGTCGTCTACGCTTTGAATCAGGCGACGATCTCGCCGCCCGACGCGACGGACAGGACCGCGGTCCGCGCTCACATTCAGGGGCTGGGCGCCGCCATCCTCGGCCAGGCTTCCGTGCGCGCTCGCAGCGACGAAGGCGCGTGCAACTGAAGCGCTCTGGCGGGCAGCGTGGACGCCCGAAAGCCCTGGGGAAAAGCCCGCCTCTCGCCCGCCTCCGTCTACGAAATCACGCGAGTTCGAGCGTGATGGGGATCACGCTCGCTCACTTGGTTTAGGTTCAGGCTCTTCACGGAGGAGAGCGATGGATCCGATTGCCCAATTCAAGGAGACGGCGAAGGCGGGCTGGGCGGGGTTCGCGCCGACCGAAGCGCTCACGGGCGCGGTCGCGCCGAGGCTCGTCGAGTTCGCCGGCATTCACTCGGGCGCAACCGTGCTCGACGTCGCGTGCGGGACGGGCGTGGTCGCGCTCACGGCGGCGCGCGCCGGCGCCAAGGTGAACGGGCTCGACTTCGCACCCGAGCTCCTTGCTCGAGCGCGCGAGAACGCCGCCTTGATGAAGCTCGAAGCCGACTGGAAGGAGGGCGACGCCGAGGCCCTCCCCTATCCCGACTCGAGCTTCGACTTCGTAGTGAGCCAGTTCGGGCACATGTTCGCGCCGCGACCAGAGGTCGTGACCAAGGAGATGCTCCGCGTCTTGAAGCCTGGCGGAGTGATCGCCTTCTCGACGTGGCCCCCCGAGCTCTACGTCGGAAAGATGTTCGCGCTCACCGCACGCTACGCGCCGCCGCCACCCGTCGGCGCCTCACCGCCGTCCCTCTGGGGCGATCCGAACGTGGTGCGAGAGCGCCTCGGCGACGCCGTGAAGGAGCTCACCTTCGAACGCGACGTGATGATGGTGCAGACCCTGAGCGTCGCGCACGCCCGGCTCTTCCTCGAGAAGAACATCGGCCCCCTCACGAAGCTCGTGGAGAGGCTCTCGACCAGCGACGCGCCCAAGCTCGCCGAGCTCCGGAGAGAGCTCGAAGAGGCCGCGCGCCCGTACTTCGGCGACAATTACCTGCGCCAGGGCTTCTTGATGAGCCGCGCCGTGAAGCTCTGAGCTACGCTCCGGGCCCATCAAGCTCCAAGCCCTGCTCGAAACTCATCGAAAGTGCCACGGCCCCGCGCGTCTCCTCGACAACCTGGGCGACGGCTACCTTTACCAGAAGAACCCGTTCTTCCGCCGCGTGCGCGAAGCCGCGCGCGCTCGCGGCTTCGGCTATTCCGCCGAGCGTCAGGAAGAGTACTTCGGGTTCCCGCTGATCCACCTCGATACGCTCCTTTCGACCCGCAAGGTGCCGTATCGCAAGAACTACCGCTCGCTCCTCCACCTCGAGCGTTCGCGACCGGGCTTCTTCGAGCTCGCGGACTTGAGGCTCAACCGGCCGACGCCGAACTACCTCCTGCACGAGTCGGCCCACGCCGTCGCGTTCCACGAGCTCTTCGGGAGACCGCGCTCGGTCGCGCTCGCTCTCGCGGCGCCCGAAGGGCTCTTGAGGAGCCTGGTCGGCGAAGCGTTCGCCATGACGTCCGAGTACTTCGCAGCCTGCGCGGTCGACGGAAGGCTCCACGCCTGGTTCTTCTCGATCAACTCTTACCGCCACCGTACTCAGGGGAAGAAGGCGGTAGGCGAGCTCGTGAGCGAGCTCGGGTTTGCCGCGGTAGCGGAGCTCACGCTGCTCGCCTTCCTGTGCAATAACTTCCTGATCGATCGCCTGGACGCGCGGCTGCTCTCGCGCTGCCTCGAGCTTTCGCCGAGCTCGGGCGCACGGCTTCCACCTCGCACCTTCGAGAAGCTCCGGCGCACGCTCGCGAGCCTCATGGTCATGAGCCCCGAGTTTCGACTCGACACGGCGCGCCTCTTCTTGTCGATGTTCGGGCGATCGCGCGCGATCCGGCGCGTGCTCGCGCAGGACCCCATCGACCTCTTCACGCGTGACCCCGCCGCCATACGCGCGCTCGGGGTGCTCACGGGCGTGCTCGAGGGCACGCCTCGCGTCACGGCGGGGTGACGTTGGCCGGCAGCTTGTACGGCACGGGGCGTTCACTCGCGAGGACGTCGCGCGCGATGCCGACCTCGAAGAGATCGTAGGCCTCGCTCTCCGCGACCTTCTTCAGATCGGGGAGCGCGGACTTGTCGCCTCGCACGTAGCGGTTCATCGCGACGTAGAAGAGGGCCTCGGTCTTCTCGACGCGGCTCTGAGCCGCAGCCAGGAGGCCCGCGTCGTCGATCTTGCCGCGCGCCCAGCTGCGGAGCTTGCCGTACCAGCCGTTCGCGTCGTCGAACGACGCGAGCGCCTCTTCCACGGTCCCGTCGCTCGGCACCCCGCTCTTTCGCTCGAGCAAGAGCAGCCAGAGCGCGACGTAGACCATCTCGTCCGCGGGCAACGTGGCCTCGAGCGCGCGCAGCGTCGCCTTCCTGCCCGACTGCAGGTTGCCGGTCACGAGCGCGCGGCGCGAAGCGTCGAAGATCGTCGCCGAGAGCTGCCTGCCGTCGGCGCCCGAAGCCTCGTAGGCGCGCTCCGTCGCGCGATCGGCGGCCGCGCGTTCGCCGTAAACGGTGAGCACGCGCGCGAGCAGACGTTCGGCGCGAGCCTGGTTGGCCCCCGTCTGGCTCTGACGCTGAGCCGTGAGCGCGTGCGACAGCGTGGCCTCGAGCGCCTTCTGCGCCTGCGCCGTGTCGCCGGCGTCGCGGAAAATCTCGAAGCGCTGAAAGTCCGCCTCGCCCGCGAGCGCCTCGTCGCCCGCTTTCTGACCGAGGTCACCGACCTTGGCGAGCAGATCGAGCGCGACGGTCTGATTCTTCCTTTGACGCTCGATGGCGGCCAGGGTGCTCAGCACCTCCGGCGTGGGTTGATCGGCGGCGGACGCCTCGAGCAGCGGGCGCGCTCGCTCGATTTCCCCGCGCTGCGCCTCCATGGCGGCGAGCACGTAGCGGAGCCGCGAGGGGCTCGGGTTCACGCGACCGCGGTTGGAGCGCTCTTCCGCCAGATCGATGATCGGCTTCGCGTTCGCGAAGGTACGGCGCGCGGCGTCCATCTGTCCGAGCTCGGCCTCGTTCACCACCGCGTTCATCACGAGCGCGAGCGACGCGCCCAGGTGATCCGGATCGGGCGTCTTTACCACCGCCGCGGAGAGCGCGAGCGGGGCCACTTCCGCCATCCCGTAGTCGATCAAGAGCGAAGCGAGCGGCAACACGCTCCGGAGAGACCCCGGCTCGCTCCGGAAGAGCGCCACGGCCGAGCCCCAGGTCGCGCCTTCCACGAGCTTCGGATCGAAGGCGAGGATGGGCTGCGGATCGTGCGCCAGCGAGTCGTAGAACTGGTGGAACTGACTCCAGCCTTCGGGCGAGTTCTCGTCCGCGCAGCGCTCGAGCGCCTCGCGCATGTCCGGCGGGATGGAGCGCTCCATGCCCGCCTCGTCGAGCGCCTGCAGGGCGCCCTGCGCGTCGCCGTGGCGCAAGTACAGGGCGACCATGGCGAAGCCGCCGCCCCGCAAGGCGCGGTAAGCCTCGAGCACCTCGTCGCGATCGACGTTGGATTGAATCGGCATCTCGGCGGCGTTCGAGGCGAGCGCGCGCTTCAGCCACTCGAGCAGCCTGGTGTGGGCGTCGTCGAACGCCTCGCCCGTCGCTTCGAACAGCGAGCGTTGAACGGCGCGCCGCGCGTCGGCCGCGGATGCGAGCAGCGCGCCGGAGCCACGCGTGGACGCCGCGAAGCTCTTCAGCGCGTCGAGGTGCTGATCCACGTCTTTGCGCTCCGCCCCAGCGGGGACCAGCCGCTGCAGCATCGAGTAGAGCGCGAAAGCTGAGCCTTCCTGTCCGAGTCGAGACACTTCTGCCGCGCCGTCCGACAAGGCGGCGGTCCCCCCTTGAACCATCTCGAGCGAAAACTCGCCCTTCCGCATCAGGAACAGGGCCCCTTCGAGCGCCTTGAGACCCGCCTCGGTCTCACCGGCGTCGAAGCGCGCCGCCGAACGAGCCAGCTGCCGCCGCACCACGCCCGCGAGCAGGTTGGCTCGGTCCTGACTCGGCACCTCGTCGAAGAGCACCTTGTAGGTGTTCTCGGCGAACGTCTCGTCACTGACCGCCACGGGACGCACCGGACCGATGTTTCCCGTGTCGGCGGCCGAACGAGCGGTCGTGTGCGAGGAACTCGAGCAGCCTGCGACGGCCACGATCAACGCAAGGCCGACGGGGCCGAGGGAGAGTCGCATGCCCGGAGTCTACACCCTAGCCCGGAGCCGGGGTAAGGTTCGGGGCCGAGGCTTTTGGTCATGTCCGACACCTCCGTCCGGCCGACACCCAAGCGCCTCGCCGACTTCGAGATCATTCGTCGGCTCGGGGCCGGCGGGATGGCCGAGGTGTTTCTCGCGAAGAAGCGGGGGGCCGAGGGAACCTACAAGCTCCTGGTGCTGAAGCGGATTTTGCCGGCCTACGGATCTTCGCGCCGCTTCCGCAGCATGTTTGCCGAGGAGGCGCAGCTTGCCACGCGGCTCAATCACCCGAACATCGTCCAGGTCTACGATTTCCAGGACTACGGCGAGGAGGGGCAGCTCCTCAGCATGGAGTACGTGGAGGGCCCGGATCTCCGCAAGCTGATGCGCGCGAGCCAGGGCCGTGGCCAGCGCCTGCCGCCCTTCGTCGCGGCACACATCATTGCCGAGGTGGCGAAGGGCCTGCACTACGCGCACGAACGCAAGGACGAGGCGGGCCGCCCGCTCGACATCGTCCACCGCGACGTCTCGCCGCAGAATATTCTCCTGAGCTTCGACGGGGCGGTGAAAATTGCCGACTTCGGCATCGCCTCCGCCAACCTGTTCCGCGAGGAACCGGGCGTGCTCAAGGGCAAGACGGCGTACATGTCGCCCGAGCAGGCGCGCGGCGAAAAGGTGAGCCGCAGGAGCGACATCTATTCCCTCGGTGTGGTGTTCCACGAGCTCCTGAGCGGACGGCCGTTACACGGCGCGGCCGAGGGCCCCGAGCTGCTCGAGGCGGTGCGCGCGGGCATCGTCGAGCCGCCGAGCACGTTCGTGCGAGGCATCGCGCCCGAGCTCGAGGAGATCGTGATGCGCGCGCTCGCGAAGGTGCCTGACGAGCGCTTCGCCGCCGGGCGCGAGATGGCGGGCGCCATCAGTCGAGCTCTCTTGAGCCGTCAAGAGCTGGTCGACGCGCACCTGCTCGAGACGGTGATCGCGGATCTCGTCGCGCGCGAGCAGACGTCGCCGGGCCAGGCGGGCGGTTCAGAGCTCGGGGAGAGCCAGTTCAGCGTCGATCTCGGAGAACACCCGGCACAGATCGTCGCGCGCGGCACGGCCGCGACCGATCTGCCCGAGGAGCAAACGGGGCCGGGTGGCCCAAGCCGCGAGCGCGCGCGGCCCGGCCGCGAGGTGCGCCCCGTGGCGCTG
>JAEZYO010000872.1 GCA_023419055.1 Pseudomonadota bacterium
CCGCCGATCCCGATCAGATGCAGCCGCTTCCCGCGGCTCCTCCGACAACCCTCGGGGGAGAAGAAGAGTCCGAGCAGCCAGCCGAGCTCGCCGCTGACCCGAAGAGCGCGGCTGTCGCCGAACCGACTCCTCCGGACGTGACCGACGCACCGGCCGACGATCGGCCCGCCGCGATCATCGCGGAGGCGCGCCGCCTGACCGGAACAAATGGGCGGCTCAAAGCGCTACACCTGCTGCGCAAGGCGGGGGAAGAGTTCCCGCGGGACGGTCGCGTGCTCAAGGCGTGGATCGAGGCGGCGGAAGAGCTCAAGGGCTGGGGAGAGGCTCGGAAAGTCGCGCGGCGCTGGGCGGAGGTCGATCCTTCCGTCACAAGCCGCCTGGCCTTGGCTCGCCTCGAACGGGCGACCGGCAACCGCGCTCGCGCGATCGCTATTTTGCGCGCGCTCGCCGCCGAATCGCCCGACTCGAACGAGATCCGGGAGCTGCTCTCGCTCTATTCCGGTAGCGAACGGCTCGCGCTGAACCAATAAAGCCGCGCCGGGAATAGCGAGGGGTTGCCCCGCGCTCGAAATGCCGCATAAAAGGGCACCCGGAGCCCGGCGAAAGCGCCGACGATCCGCTGCCCTGAATCGAGCACGATGGCACTGCCCCCCAGCGCTTCAGGCGCGAATATCGTCACGACCGGATCTCCTTACGGCGTGATCCTGCGCCTGGCGACGCCGACCGTGCTCGCCATGTTGGCGCAGAGCGCGGTCAACGAGATCGACATCATCTTCTTCTCGTGGCTTCCCGGCGCGGAGGCCTCGAACGCTCAGGCAGCGCTCCTGCCGTGCTTGATCTTGCTCTGGCTGTTCGGCGGGTCGCTCTCGGCGATCTCGGTCGGCACGCAGGCGATCGCGGCGCGCCGGTTCGCCGAGAACAAGCACGTGGACGCGGGGGCGGTGCTCGCGAACTCCTGGGTGTTCTCGCTGATCGCGGGGACGGCGTTCACGCTGATCGGCCTCCTGTCTCTGCCGTACCTGCTCAAGGTCCTGATCCAGGTGCCCGACGTGCGGCTCGCGGCGCACGAGTACCTGAAGTGGCGCTTGCTCGGCATCGCCTCGATGGCGATGACCTTCTCGCTCAAGGCGTTCTTCGACGGCATCGGTCGCACGCACGTTCACATGATCGCGAGCATCGTGATGAACGTGGTGAACGTGGTGCTCTGCCTGGCCTTGATCTTCGGCAAATGGGGCTTCCCCAGGATGGGCATCGGCGGCGCGGGTCTCGCCGGCTTCATCTCCACCTGGGTCGGCCTGGTGACGATGGCCGCCTGGATCTTCCTGCCCCGCTACCGCTCGCAGTATCACCCGTTCACGGTGAGGCGCCTCTCGCGCTCGCTCGTCTGGCAGATCCTCCGCCTCTCGATCCCGAGCGCGGTCGCGACCATCGCCGTCATGAGCGGGTTCGCGATGTTCTCGATGATCGTGAGCCACCTGGACAAGGTGTCGCAAGCTTCTGCCGTGGCGAAGGGGGCGGTCGCGCCCGAGGCGGTCAACAGCGCCGCCACCACGCTGATCGTCGGCATCCTGAAGCTGACCTTCACGGCGTGCCTCGCCTTCGGCACGTCCACCGCCACGCTCGTCAGTCAGTCGCTCGGCGAGTCGAAGCCCGAGAAGGCGGAGCTCTTCGGCTGGTCGTCGGTCAAGCTCGGCTTGCTCATCTTCGGCTTCGTGGGGCTCTGCGAAGGCGTGATCTTCACCCGGCCGCTGCTCGGGCTCGTCACGCAGAGCCCGGCGGTGCTCGAGGCTGCGCTCGTCCCGATGCGGATGATGGGGATCGCGACGCCGCTCATCGCGGTGGGCATGATCCTCACCCAGGCGCTGTTCGGCGCGGGAAACAGCCGCTTCGTGATGCTCGTGGAGCTCGTGCTCCACTTCGCGTGCCTCGTGCCGCTCGCGTGGTTCCTCGGCGTGACCCTCCACCTGGGCCTGATCGGCATCTGGAGCGCCGCGCTGGTCTACGTCGTGCTCCTCACGACCGTGATGGTGTGGAAGTTCCGCTCCGGCGACTGGAAAGAGATCAGGCTCTAACCGCCGCAGCGCAGACGCCAGGCGCTGCTCGAGAGGTACCGGCGCGCGCGGCGCTTCGCGACGACGTCGTCGAGCCGATGTTCGGCGGAGGCTTCCGGCGCTTGCACGATGCGATCCAGCGTCGAGACGAAGGCGCCGAGATCGCGGCGCGGGCAGTCGACGTAAACGGCCCGCGCCAGCTCGACGAAGAGCAGCTTGCCATCGCTCTCGCGGCGAGCGCGCGCGAGGCGCGCGGCGACTCCCGCCGGGCGCTCACCGGCGAGCGCCAGATCGACCGCGAGCAAGAGCTCGCCCAGTCCGTCGCCGAGCGCGGGGTCGAGAAACAGAGCGTGGTCCAGGAAGAGCGCGGCCGCGCGCCTCGCGCGCTCGGCTCGCTCCTCGACCGACGAGACCAGCGCGATGCCTACCTCGGCGCAGCCCGCCCAGAGGAGCAGCCGCGCCTGCTCGGGCTCGTCGAACGCATCGAGGTAGCCGCCCGTGGCCTTCACGTCCCCACTCGCCGGGAAGCCGGGGACCTCCGTCTCGAGCAGCTCGCGAGCGTAGGCGCGCGCTCGCTCGAACCCGTCGAGGGTTCGCTCGGCGTGGTAGAGCGCCGCGTCCGCATCTCCGCGCTCGAGGGCCGCCTCGCGCGCATCCCACGCGAAGAGAAAGGCGTACCTGCACCAGCCCCGCGCCGCGAGCGCGAGCAGCTCGGCGTCGTTCCGCTGCTCCCTGATCAAGCCCTCGACGCGGCTGAGCTCCGCGGCGCTCGCCAGCTCGGCGACCTCGTAGTCGTGCAGCGTTTCGATCGCGGCGGCCGAGGCGTACGCCGACTCGATCTGCCGCTCGACGAACGGGTGCCTCGCGCAGCTCGCCACGGCGAGCAGCAGCGAAATCGCGAGCGCCCTCCGCATGCTTAGCGAGCGCGCTCCTCGCGAGCCAGGATCGTGCACGAGAGCGTCGCGCGCAGCGTGGCGTCCTCGTCCGCGAGCACGCGGGCGGCGCTCCCGTAGTCGCCGAGGCGAATCAAGCCCATGGCGGCGGCGCTGCGCTCGATGCGATCGGGCGACTCGAGTGATTTCACGAGGGCCGGCTTGACGCTCGCGTCACCGCCCGCCGCGAGCGCCGCGCGCGCCTGGCGAGCCACGCTCGCGTCACCCTTGGCCAGCTGCTCGAGCTCCTTGGTCGCGCGCGCTCGCTCGGCGGGGAGCTCGAGCTGGCGCGCGAGCGCGATCACCTTGACCTGACTGTCCCCGTCCTTCGCCGCCTCGGCGATCAGGCGCTTGACCTCGGCGTTCTCGAGCGGCGCCACGCGGATGGCATGACGTCGCTCCTCGGCCGAGCCATCGGCGATGCTACGGGCGAGCAAGGTGGTCGCCGTGGCGGCGTGCGCGCCGCCCGCGCGCAACAAACCTTCGGCGGCGGCCAGCGCCGGAAGCCCCGCGCCGCTCTCGGCGATCTTCACGAGCTCGCGCTCGCCCCCGCTCTCGTAGGCGCGCGGCATGGACCAGGCGTCGACGATCGCGAGGCGCGTCTCTTCGTCGGCGCGATCCCAGCGGTCGAGCAGCGCGAGCACCGCGGGCTCGCCGCCGATGGCGCCGACTCCGCGAGCGGCGAGGCTCTGCGACAACGGATCGGGATCGAGACGCG
>JAEZYO010000448.1 GCA_023419055.1 Pseudomonadota bacterium
AAAGCCGAGCGGCTCGACCGAGCTCACGAGATCGACTTCCTCGGCCGGACCCGCGACCTCGGCTCGAACGGCAGGGGCCTCACTTCGGCAGGCAGCAACCACGGGGGTGCTGACCAGAGCTCCGAGCAGCTGACGGCGATCCATGTTCGCCGCAGCATACGGCGCGCTACCCCCTTCGGCAATCCGGCGGCTCGAGCCTAAGAGTGACGGCCGGCGCGTGCCCCCGCGGAGCGCGCCACGGGGATCGACCGTAGCGTTGGCGGAGACTCGGCGGTGTCCTCGATCGTGAAGGTACCGCGCTGAATGGTCACGCTCGCTTCGTTCGATGCGAACGCCACGCAACGGTGAGACGAGAAATCGAGAACGGTGGTCAGTGTGTAGCCGGATGAGGCAAGGTACGACACCGCGCAAACGCTGTCCGACAGAGGTGCCACTTCGTACTTCTCTTCGCGCGTGCTCTTGGTGGCCTTCTTGTCGTCGACCATTCGGTAGCTCACTCCGCCGTCCGTCTCGAAGACGTGCTCGAAGGTCTTGCCGGCCGCTGGGCCGTCGTCGAAGGTCCAACGAATAGTGCTACCGGTGATCGGATCGAGCTTCATGTCTATCTCCCTTCGGAATGAGGAGGTGAAGCAACGCGCATGCCGGCCGCCTCGGTGCCGTCGCGATTCGAGCCATGGCTGTGAGCAGAAACGTCCACCATCCCGCTCATCCTCGGTGCGAATCTCGGGAGCTGCAGGGGCTCGCCCCTGCTGATCAATCCGGTGACTCATGCTCAGAACGTCTTCATGCGCGATCCTCTTGGTGACTGGGTTGAGCCTCCTCGCTTGCGATGACGGCTCCACGGGCTCGGGTGCTTCCGCGGGGCAGGGGGGCAGCTCAGGCAACAGCGCGGGCGCTCCGAGCTCGGGCGGCAGCTCGTCGAGCGGAGGAGCGGGCGGCCAGGGCGGGACGGCACCGGGCGCCGCTGGTGCCGGTAGCGGCGGGGCTTCTGGCGCGACTTCCGGCGGCACGGGCTCCGGCGGAACGAGCTCGGGTGGAACGAGCGCAGGCGGTACCAGCAATGGCGGTACCAGCGGTGGCGGAGCAGTGAGCGAGTGGAAGACCGCGAACCTCACGAACTACGAGTCGTACCCCGACCCGAACAGCGAAGAGTGTATCGAGTACAACGGCTGCATGTGGGCCGGCATGTTCGCGGCACTCGACGGCAAGCAGACCGAACAGTGGGTGATGGAGCACAACATCATTGCCGTCCATCAGAAGGACTTCGACACCTACAAGCTGAAGACGCTTCGCCTCCGCATGGGCGGAAACGAGATCGACGCCGTCGTGTACGACATGTGTGCCGATAGCGACTGCGACGGCTGCTGCACGGAGAACAGCGCCGAAACCGGCTTCCTCATCGACATCGAGAAGTACACGATGCAGCGCTTCGGAGCGGGCGACGGGATCGTCGAGTGGGCGTGCGTCGATTGCGACTGAGCTTCGAACACAACGAGTCTGATCGCGTTGCGTGATCTTTTTTCTTGACCGTGATGGGGCCAATGCTTCATATCTACGCCTGGGCAGCGCACCAGCACGCCTGAGGTTTACGTTCCGTGATGTCCTTCTATTGCCATCCAACCCAAGCCATCCAGCTCGTCACGCTGGTGGGGTGCGGTTTGGAATCACGCGGAAATCTGCGAGATTTCGGCGGTTCTATCCTCAGCGTCCCCGGCGGTGAGTGGAGCGTTCATTAGGCGGCAAAGAGCTGTTCGAAGCAGTACTCGAAAGGCCGCCTCGGGAAACCAGGCGGCCTTCGTCGTTTGTGGCTTCGATCTCATTCAAGGAGAGCAGCACTCGTTAGTTAGTTTCGAATCATGCGCGAGATAGTGAATCCAACTCCGATGCTACGAGTCCGTGCTGCGCCTGCGTGCGCCGATCGGGAGACGTGTGTTCTCCGTCGGCAACCGCGGTGCGCGCGAGCTCGGGCGAAGGTAACTGCGTAACGATCGCGAGTTCGTCGAAGTGGTGCTTCCAAGGAGGCCACCGGGACGCGCTCTCGGTGGCCTTCGCTGCATTTTCGAACTCCCTTTCTCCGACGTGAGAGCTCGCAAGGCTCTCCCCTCGGTGTCCTCACGTGCGGCTACGACGCCGCGCGACACGGAAACGTGTGCCCGTTCGCGGGCTCGTCCTTTGAAAACTCGACGTCGATTTCAAAAGCCGCAGAGCGGGCTCGGGCCCGCTCCACGGCTGTTTCAGCGTGGCCTAACGTAAGGCACCCGGCCGTTGACCGGGGTGATGAAGGTTCGAATCCTTCCGCTGGAGCCAAGCCCCAGTCGCCCAACGGAAAGGGCACCGAAAAACTGAGACGGCACCGAAAAGGGGCGTTCGAACCTGCTTCGAGTGAGCATTCGCGGGCGAGGTCCGCGAGGAAGGCTGCTCGAGGTGGGGTGAGCTCAGGGTTGCGGAGGCACCGGGCATCGCTTCGAGTAGGCGATGTAGGGAAGCGCGTTTCCCAAACGAGTTCTTTGCGAACGTTTTGCGGGTTCGAATCCCGTCTGGGGCACCGTTGCTCATTGGACTTCGTCCGTGAAGTCACTGCCTGAATCTTTACTCGTTGCGCGTCGAGCCCGGAGCCCGCACGGCGCGCCATTTCATTTCAACCCGTGGCTCTGAAAGGAGAACGCCAGCATGGCAAACAAGACCCTATTTTCGCCGGCCTCGAAGGCCCCGCCGGCATTTCATCGCAACGAAGCGGGCGGAGCGGCCTACGCGTTCTCGGCAGAGCACGCGCTCGCTCAGTACGCGGTGACCGGCACGTTCAATCGCACCTACTACGCGACCGAGAGCGAGCAGCTCGACGTCGTGCTCACCTTGCTCTCGCAGCTCGACGCGCAGTTCATCGCCAAGACCGCGATCTACGCGCGCGAGCGAGGTGGGATGAAGGACATGCCGGCGCTCCTGCTCGCGTACCTCGCGGTCGCGGACGTGAAGATGCTCTCGCGCGTCTTCGCTCGCGTCATCGACAACGGGAAGATGCTCCGCACGTTCGTGCAGATCGTCCGCTCCGGCGTCGTGGGTAGAAAGTCCTTCGGCACCGCGCCGAAGCGCCTGATCCGGAGCTGGTTTTCGAGCCGCAGCCCGAGCGAGCTCTTCCGCCAGTCGCTCGGTACGAGCCCGTCGTTGAAGGACGTGATCAGGATGGTGCGCCCGTCGCCCAAGTCGCCGAAAGGTGAGCTCGACCAGGAGCGTGAGGCCCTCTACGGCTACTTGATCGGCAAGGAGGTCGCTTTCGAGCGCCTTCCGGCCGAGGTGCGGTCGTACGAGGCGTTCAAGCGCCACGGCGGTGAGCTCCCGAACGTTCCGTTCGAGATGCTCACGGCGCTCGGCCTGAAGGTCGAGCAATGGGCCGAGCTCGCGAAGCGGATGAGCTTCAATCAGCTCCGGCAGAGCCTGAACACCTTGCTCCGGCATGGTGTCTTTCGCGATCCGGAGATGGTGGAGCTCATCGCCAGCCGCTTGCGGGATCCGGAGCGGGTCAAGCGCTCGCGGGTCCTCCCGTACCAGCTCCTGACCGCGTTCACGGCAGCCGCGTCCACGATGCCGAAGGCGATCACCCTGGCTCTGCAAGAGGCCCTGGAGACCGCTACCGTCAACGTGCCGAGGGTGTCGGGCAAGGTTTATGTCTGCCCCGACGTCTCGGGCTCGATGCACAGCGCCGTCACGGGCGAGCGCAAGGGAGCCACCACGAACGTGCGCTGCCTGGACGTCGCCGCGCTCGTGGCGGCGGCGATCTTGCGCCGGAATCCCACCGCGGAGGTGATCCCGTTCAGCGACGACGTGGTCACGCCCACTCCGGCGCTGAACCCGTTCGACTCGATCGCGACCAACTCTCGGCGGCTCGCAGAGCTGCCGAGCGGCGGCACCGCTTGCAGCGCGCCCCTGCGCTTCTTGAATGCGCAGAAGGCGCGCGGCGACCTCGTGATCGTCGTCTCGGACAACCAGTCCTGGACGGACTTCCTGAAGCTCGGGCCGACGGCCATCGCCGTCGAGTGGGAGCGCTTCTGGGCCAGGAACCGTTCGGCGAAGCTCGTGCTCATCGATCTTCAGCCGAACACGACCACCCAGGTACGGGAGCGGACGGACGTGCTCAACATCGGAGGTTTCTCCGACTCCGTGTTCGACTTGATCGCGCTCTTCGAAAAAGGAGAGCTCGACCGCGAGCACTTCGTCGGAGCGATCGAGAGCGTCGACATCGCGTGAAGAGCGCGGGCCTTGGGGGCCGGTGGGGGAGGCCCGTGCTCTTCGCATTTTCTAGCCGCTCCGAGCTTTCGGGCGGCGCACTCGATTTTCAGGCCGGATGCGGCGGGGACTACACTCACCTGAAACGTGCGAGCCCCTGAGAAGGCTCGGGCGCGCGAGCGCTAGCCCGTCTCCGCAACACTTGTCGGCCGCTTTTATCGCAGCGAATGCCGCAAGGGACTACAGCAAGTTCGATTCTTGTCGGCCCGACTACTACCGGGCCGGGCTCGATGGCGAGCACCGTCTCTTGCACTCTCGTCGCTGCATTTTTGCGGCGCGTGCTCACGCGCGCTGCTCGGAGAGAAAACCATGTTCACCAACAGACAGAGAAAGAGGTGACCCCATGTCGACACGAACCCTGATGCTGACCCCCTGGATGGCCCCGTACCGCGTGATCTCCTGGGAGCGAGCGGTCGTGATGCTCTACCTCGGCAAGGTCGAGGTGCTCGAAGAGTATGACGAGCGCATCCACGCCCCCTCGGTCACGCTGCGCACACCAGCCGTCGTGCGGCTCACTCGGGCACGCGTGTCGACGCGCAAGAACAAGGTGCGATTTTCTCGCTCGAACGTGTTCTTGCGGGACGGTTTCCGCTGCCAGTACTGCGGCGAGAAGAAGCAGGCGTCCGCCCTCAACTACGACCACGTGCTGCCGCGCATGCGCGGCGGCAAGACGGTCTGGGAGAACATCGTGACCTCCTGCTACCCGTGTAACTTGAAGAAGGGGAGCAAGACTCCGGAAGAGGCCGGGCTGACACTGCTCCGTCGGCCCGCCAAGCCGAGCTCGCTGCCCTTCGCTCCAGTGATTCGTCCCGGCGCCGAGGTCCCGCCCGTGTGGCGTGCCTACGGTGCTTTGGTCGGATGAATCCCGTCCCGCGCTCCGCCGACCCCTCTCGGCGGGCGCCGTCTTTTCGCCGTTCCGCGGGGGCACCGCGTGTCGGCGTTGGGCCCAGACGAAAAACAGGGCCATCTTTTCCGCGCTCGTCGTGACCGCAAGGGTCGCAACGACGGGTCGCAAGAAATCGACGTCGAGCTTTCGAAGCACGATGAATCGGATGTATCGAGCACCTCGGGTGCTAACGTTGGAGTGGCGCCGTGTCTCTCAAGTATTTCGCCCAGAAAGTAGCCGATAGCCACTACGTGCTCCCGCCGACCGGGAGCATGAAGGTAGAGGCGCATGCCTTCTTCTCCGAGTCCCTATTCGACGCGACCGAGGAGTCGATGTGGCAGCAGCTCGCCGCGGCGGCGTCGTACGAGGGCGTGATCGGCGCTTACCTCATGCCCGACGCGCATTCGGGCTACGGAGTGCCGGTCGGCTGCGTGGTCGTGACCGACGACACGATCATCCAGGCCGGCTCCGGTTACGACATCTCGTGCGGGGTGCTCTACCTGCGCGTGCCGGGGCTCACCGCGGAGCACGTGGCGGATCGGGAAAAGCGGGAACGCTTCGTGACCCAGGTCGAAACCCGCGTCGCCACGGGAGTCGGTTCGCGCCGGCCCGCGCGCATGCCGCGCTTTTCGCACAAAAAGGGCGACGAGATCCTGCGCTATGGCGCCAAGGCCATCGGCGTCTCCGCAGACCTCTGCGAGCGTCAGTTCATCGAGGTGCCGGAGGATCTGGAGCTCGATCGCATCGAGCGCGCCTACGACAAGGTCGTGCCGCAGCTCGGCTCGGTCGGCGGAGGCAACCACTTCATCGAGATGCAGGTCGATCGCGACACGGGTGAAGTGTGGGTGATGATCCACTGCGGCTCGCGCGGCTACGGCTGGCAGACGGCGAACCACTTCTTCTACGAAGGGGCGGAGCTCCGCGGCCTCCCCAAGAACCGGCGCGAGGACTCGTGGCTGCGCGTGGACGAACCGCTCGGCCGCGAATACTGGGCGTACCACAACAGCGCCGCGAACTACGCGGTCGCGAACCGCCACATCATCGTCCACGGCATCGAGGAAGCGCTCGAGTCCGTCTTCCACGCGAAGGCGGAGGTCTACTACGAGATCTCGCACAACCTCGTGCAACAAGAGACGCTGATCTTGCCCGACGGCACGACCAAGCGCGGCTTCGTGCATCGCAAGGGCGCTACGCGCGCGTTCCCCGCGGGTCACCCGGATCTCGCCGGGACCGCCTGGGAAAAGACCGGTCACCCCTGCCTGATCCCTGGCTCGATGTACGACGGCGCGGCGATCCTCTTCGCGGAGCCGGGCGCGTCGAAGTCGGGCTTCTCGGTGAACCACGGCTCCGGTCGCTTGATGGCGCGCGGCGCGGCGAAGCGAAACCTCGAGTCGAAGCACGCCGAGATCGATCGCGAGATGCGCGAGGTGGTCCGCGAATTCGCGGGCGTCAAGATCCGCGGCATCGTGGGCAACACCGAGCGCACGCCGCTCGACGAGTGCGGCCACGTCTACAAGAACCTGGATGAAGTGCTCGGCGTGCTCGAAGGAGAGGGGATCGCTCGCGTGGCGCACCGGCTCTATCCGGTGGCGAACCTCAAGGGCACGGACTAGCGAGGACGCTAGATTCCTTGTGCACTGAAAGCCTTCCCGGGGAAGGCGAACATGACCTCCGAGGTCAAGATCTGCTTCCCGTTGAAGCAGGGCTCGAGAGCGACCGCTCAGCCGGCGCGCTCAGCGTAAGAGCGGGGTGGCGAGCAGGCTTTTCGGGACCTGGCTCGAGACGACGGGGCTCTGCTCCGCGGTCTGCCAGGGTACGTTCGGCCACCAACGTTCGAGCGGCGGCGAAACTCCGGGCTCCACGCTCTCTCCTGGTTTTGGGATGAGCACGAGATCGGCACCTCGCTCGGCGGCGGAGAGGGTGCGCTCCACCGGCTCGGTCCAGCCGTGATAGGCGAGCTGGAGCAGGCCCCAGTGCACCGGGACCATCACGCGCCCGCGGAGCAGTCGGTGCGCGACGACGGCTTGCTCGGGGCCCACATGCCAGTCGGGCCACGACCCGTGGTACTGCCCGGTTTCGATCAAGGTCACGTCGAAGGGGCCGACGCGATCTCCGATCTCTTTCATCGCCGGGAACAGGCCGGTGTCCCCCGAGAAGTACACGCGGTGCTTCGGCCCGACGAAGGCGTAGCTCGACCAGAGCTTGGCGTCGCGATCGAACAGGTGACGCCCCGACGCATGACGCGCCGGAGTCGAGACAATCTCCAGCTCACCTACCGGCGCGCGTCCCCACCAGTCGAGCTCCACGATCTTCGATTCGGGAATGCCCCAGTAGGAGAGGTGCGCTCCGACCCCGAGAGGGACGACGAATTTCGTGTCCCAGTCCTTCATCGCGTGCAGCGTCGGGTAATCGAGGTGGTCGTAGTGATCGTGGGAGATCACGACCGCGTCAATGTGAGGCAAGGCGTCGAGCGCCACGGGCGGTTGAAACCAGCGCACCGGGCCGATCCACGAGAGCGGTGACGCGCGTTCGCTCCACACCGGGTCGGTCAAGATGCGCTTGCCGTCGATCTCGACCAGCGTGGACGAGTGCCCGAACCACGTGACGCGAAGGCCACTCGCGGGCGCGCTTCGGAACCGACTGGGATCGATCGTCACCGAGGGCGGCGGCTCCGCGGGGCTGGCGTGGGCGCTCGCGTGGAACATGCCGGCCATCATTCCCCAGAGGTCGTTGACCATCGGCTCCGGGTTCACGAACTGTCCGTCTTTCCATTGAGGTGACTTCTGCATCCGCTCGAGCCGCGCCCCTTCCGCACGGTGACCGAACGCCTTCCACCCGTCGATCACCACCACACCGACGAAGACGAGCAGGAGCGCTCCGGCGAGCGCGAACGCCCTGCCGAGCCAGCGCCATTTCGATGCTTTCTTGCCAGTCATTCGAGCCCTTTCAGCGGCGTGCAGAGCGCCTTCACGGCGAGCGTGACGCCGTGCACGAAGTCCTTCCTCGAGGCGGCGGTGTACTTGTGGCCGCGCGCTGCGGCTTGCAAGGTGTCGGCGAGCTGACGCGCGCTCAAACCCGACGCGCGATGAGCCGTGACGAGGTCGGAGCTCCGGATGGCTCTCGTGAGCGCGTCGCTGAAGCGCTCTTCGTAATCGTCCATCATCGGTCCGATGAGCCGCTTGCTCGCGTCGAACAGATCGTTGTCGCTCGACATGATCCCCACGTACTGGCCGAGCCACGCATCCAACGCTCCGACCAGGCGAGCCTCGAGCTCGAGCCCGGGATCATCGAGACATCTCTTCGCCGCCTTCAACGCCTCCGAGAGCGCGAACTCGGCTCCCTTGCGGAAGAGCTCTTCCTTCGTGGAAAAGTGCAGGTAGAGGCCCTGCCGCGACACCTGGGCCGCGCGAGCGATCTCCTCCATGGACGTCTTGCGAAAGCCGAACCGAACGAAGGTCGCGAGCGCCGCTTCCAAGAGCTGACGGCGTCGCGGATCGTCCTCGATAGCGACGGAAACTTCCGAGCGGGTCGCCACGTAGGCTACTTTGACAATATGAGCTCACTTTGTCTAGTCCGACAAGCCGTGCCTCTGACTCGGCCAATGGGGGCGTAACCAATGGATCAAAAAGGGAAAATTTGTCTGATTACCGGGGCGACGCTCGGGATTGGCCGCGCCACGGCTCTCGGTCTCGCCCGACGCGGGGCCAGGCTCGTCATCGCCGGTCGTGACCCCGGCCGCACTCGGGAGACCGCCGAGTGGCTCCGGCGTGAAACCGGGAACAGCTCCGTCGAGCCACTCGTTGCCGATCTGTCGTCCCAAGCGGAGGTCCGCCGGCTCGCGCACGAGTTCAAGCGGCGCTACGAGCGTCTCGACGTCCTCATCAACAACGCCGGCGGAGTCTTCAGAGAGCGTCGGGTCAGCGTGGACGGCTTCGAGCACACCTGGGCGTTGAATCATCTCGCCTACTTCACGCTCACGCTCGAGTTGCTCGACGCGCTGAAGGCGAGCGCGCCGGCGCGCATCGTCAACGTCGCCTCCGACGCGCACCGCGGCGGACACATCGACTTCGACGACCTGCAATCCGAGAAGAAGGCTTACCGTCCGATGCAGGTTTACTGCCAGTCGAAGCTCGCGAACGTGCTCTTCACCTACG
>JAEZYO010000007.1 GCA_023419055.1 Pseudomonadota bacterium
TCTCTAAACGTCGAGACGTCGTTCGACGGCGCGTTGGCTGCGGGGGGCGACGAGCTCGTGGGCACGTTGCTTGCCGGGCCACGTGTGACGGTGCGACTCCAGCGGGTTGATTGAGCAGCAAGCGGCATTCGAGCGAGGCGAACACGACCAGGGGGCTCGGTGCGGGGCGCTCGTGTTCGTTCATCGAGCGAGGGGTGGGCAGCCGATAGGGCATGGCTGCTCCCCCCCCGACCGCGGCTGCGCGAGCGAACGAAGGCGACCTCCTCGGTGAAGATGAATTGCATTCTCGCGGCGGGGCCGGCGCGCTAGCGTTCGCCAGGTGATGTCGAAGGTGCTGTGGTCGGCGGCGGTGTTGCTTGTGGTCGCGTGCGCTTCTTCGCCGCCGCCCCCTGCGCCGCCGCCGGTCCCCACGGCTCCGAAGGTGACCTGCGATCGCGAGAAGGATCAGGCGGCGATCCGCGCGATGGCAGGCTCTTACTCGGTCGAGTTCGCGTTCGACGAGACGGAGGTGCTGACGCCCGGGTACGAGAAGCGGGAGCCCTCGAAGACCGGCGCGACCGAGCTCGTGCTCGTCATCGAGGATCAGCCGGGCCGCGTCTCGCTGCAGCACCTCCTCGTGATGACCACCTCCGAGGAGGCGAAGAGCGTGACCAAGCACTGGCGTCAGGACTGGGAGTTCGAGCGAGCAGACTACCTCGCCTTCCAGGGGAACCGCAGCTGGCTGCGTACGGCGGTGCCCGCAGAGGCGAAGACGTGCAGCTGGACCCAATCCGTGTTCGAGGTAGACGACAGCCCGCGTTACGCCGGGTATGGACGCTTCGCGCACCAAGGGACGAGTGCGAGTTGGCGCTCGAACGAGACGTGGCGGCCGCTGCCGCGCCGCGAGTACACGGAGCGCGACGACTACGACGTGCTGCTCGGGACGAACGTGCACCGGATCACGCCGAACGCCTGGTATCACGAGCAGGAGAACGAGAAGCTCGTGCTGTCGCCGCGTCACTCGCTGGTGCGCGAGAAGGGGACGAACCGCTACGATAAGATCCCTTCGACGGCGACGGAGCCCGCGGCCATGTACTGGCTCGAAACGGAGGCGTTCTGGAAGCAGGTGCGAGAAGAGTGGGCGCGCGTGCTCGCCTCGCACCCGCAGCTATTCTTGCGCACCGAGGTCGACGGCAAGCGGCTCTACGAGCCGCTGTTCGAGCGGGCGAAGCTGCGCGATCCGGCGCTCGAGGCCGAGACGCCGAACTTCATTCGGGACACCATAGCGAGCTACGTCGCGAACGGCCCCGAAGCGCGAAAGCAGCGAGCGCCGGAGCCCGAGAAAAGCGAAACCCCTCCCGTGACGCCCTAGAGGGGCGGCACCTGGGAGGGGTCGGGGCGCCGGCAGGCGCCACGGGGGTGGGCAGCAAGAAGCGCCGAGCCGCTCACCCTCGCGGGTGTTCACTCAGTCGTAGTACTCGTTGCCCAGGTGGGTGATGAGCTGCTCGCCCTGCATCCAGCGCAGCGTGTTCTTGAGCTTCATCGACTGGATGAAGACGTCGTGCTCCGGGTAGAGACCTTCGGCCGTCATGGGTGACTTGAAGTAGAAAGAGAGCCACTCCTGGACGCCGCGGAAGCCGGCGCGGCCCGCGAGATCCATGAAGAGCGCGAGATCGAGCACGAGCGGTGCGGCGAGGATCGAGTCGCGGCACAGGAAATCGACCTTGATCTGCATCGGGTAGCCGAGCCACCCGAAGATGTCGATGTTGTCCCAGCCTTCCTTCGCGTCGCCGCGCGGCGGGTAATAGTTGATGCGAACCTTGTGGTAGAGGTTGCCGTAGAGCTCGGGGTGACGCTCGGGCTGGAGGATCTGCTCGAGGGCGCCGAGCTTCGACACTTCTTTGGTCTTGAAGTTGTCGGGATCGTCGAGCACCTCACCGTCGCGGTTGCCGAGGATGTTGGTGGAAAACCAGCCGCTCATGCCGAGCATGCGCGCCTTCAAGCCGGGCGCGAGCACCGTCTTCAGGAGCGTCTGGCCGGTCTTGAAGTCCTTGCCGCAGAGCGGAACGCGCTTCTCGCGCGCGAGCTCGAGCGCGGCGGGGAAATCGACGGTGAGGTTCGGCGCGCCGTTAGCGAAGGGGACGCCTTCCTTGATGAAGGCCCAGGCGTAGAGCTGCGAGTTCGAGATGCCCGGATCGTTCTCGAGCAGGCCCTTCTCGAACGCGGCGACCGACTGATGAACGGCCGTCGGCTCGAGGTAGATCTCGGTGGAGCCGCACCACACGGCGACGCCGCGAGTCGCGCCGTTGTCCTTGATGAAGCGGCGGATGTCCTCGCGCAGCTGCTCGACCATCTCGGCCTTGTTGGCCGCCTTCTTCACGTTCGTGCCGTGCAGGCGCTTCACGTACTCGGGGTAGAACGCAGCCGCCATCGGCTTGATGGCGCCGAGCTCGTCCTTGATCGGATCGAGGTGCTTCGACTCGAGCACCTCGGCTTTGACCGCCGCCGCGTACGCGTTGTCTTCGTAGACGTCCCAGCCGCCGAACACGAGATCGTCGAGACCTGCGAGCGGAACGAAGTCCTTGATGTAAGGCGCGCGGTTCTCGGTGCGCTTCCCGAGGCGGATCGTCCCGGTTTGAGTGATGGCGCCGATCGCGGGCGCGAGGCCGCGGCGCGCGAGCATACAGCCGGCGATCAGGGTCGTGGATACGGCGCCCATGCCCGGCAGAAATACGGCCAATTTACCTTCAGGCTTTTCGATCTTATCGGGTCGTTTCATGTCTGGTCTCTCGTCGCGAAATCGCGCGCTGTCTTGTTCGCGGTGTTCAGTCTCCGGAGCGGGGCCGCGCCGCGTTGAAGATGTCGTTTGAGTCTGACGTCATGGCAAGGATTGCGCTAGCAAGCAATGGTGCACCGTGACAGTCTGCCTCGGATGACGACGAAGGCGGCAGTGATCCTGGCGGCTGGCGTGGGCTCGCGGTTGCGCCCGTTGACGGACGATCGCCCGAAGGCGCTCGTGTCGATCGGCGCGGAGACGATCTTGGAGCGCGCGGTGCGACTGCTCGCCGAGCACGGCGTCGAGCGCTTGGTGATCGCCTCGGGATATCGCGAAGACGCGATCGTGCGCGCGCTCGGGAATTGTCCGCTCGAAGTCAGGTACTGCCATAACCCGGAGTTCGACCGTACGCAGAACTCGGTGTCGCTCGCGCTTTGTCGCAAAGAGCTCGAGGGCGTGAGCTTCTTCAAGCTGGACGGGGACGTGGTTTTTCTCCCGGCGGTGCTGGCGAGGCTCGAAGCTTCGGACGCGCCGCTCGCAGTGGCGATGGATGCCGGGAGGAAGCTCGACGCCGAAGCCATGAAAGTCGCCGTCCACCTGGGGACGATCCGCGCATTCGGCAAGGGGCTTTCGCTCAGCGAGAGCGCGGGGGAGACCATCGGCATCGAACGAATCGACGAATCCGCGTCGAAAACGCTGTTCGAAGCGCTGGATCGGGCGCGCGCGGCGGGGCGCACCGATCTCTACTACGAGGACGTGTACTCCGAGCTCATCGCTGCTCGCGCTCTCACGGCAGCGGTGGTCGACGTCGCCGATTTGCCCTGGACCGAGGTGGACGACTATTCGGACCTCGAGCGAGCTCGATCCCTGATTGCGACAGGTGCGTAGCCCGCGACGCAGCGCGCCGTACCCGGCGCGACGCGACAGTCACGGGAGGCTACCCTGGGTCCTTTGGTAACAGTTCTGTGATCTTCATGGGTTGTCCGCGGGCTACGAAACATTGCCCACGGCCGGAGATCTGTTGCCCGTTTGCCACACTGTGGTCCGGCAACAACACTCGAGACGCGTCTTAACATAGCGAATTGAAAGGGATTTGCGCCGCGAGGCGGGACCGTGGTAATCCGGTGTCGAGGCTTATTCTTGCGAGAACGAGACTTTTCAGTGACGCCAGCGCGAGTGACGCGTGCAGTCGTGTTGGCAGCCGGGATGGGCTCCCGCCTTGCGGACGGTACGAGCTTGCCCTCGAAGCCGCTCCGCCCGGTCGCGCAGGTGCCGCTCTTGGTGCGAGTGCTGCGCTCGCTGGAAGCAGCTGGGATCCGGGAGGCCGTGATCGTCACGGGGTTTCAGGGAGATCTCCTGCGCAAGGCGCTGCTCTCCGAGCCGAGCCTCGGGCTCGAGCTCATCTTCGTCACGAACGACCGCTACGAGAAGAAGAACGGCGTCTCGTTGCTCGCGGCGCGCGACTACGTGGATCGCGAGTGCGTGCTGACGATGGCCGATCATCTCTACTCTCCGGAGCTCGTGCGCCGGCTGCTCGCAGCCGAGCTCCCGCAAGGCGCCTGCGCGCTCGGCGTCGACTACGACATCGAGGGCTGCTTCGATCTCGACGACGCCACGAAGGTGGGCGTCGAGCGTGGTCAGATCGCGACCATCGGCAAGGAGCTGCCCGAGTACGACTGCATCGATACCGGCGTGTTCCGCATCAATCCCGCGCTGATCGAGGAGCTCTCGCGCCTCGAGCGTGAGCGCGGCGACTGCTCGCTGTCCGACGGCGTGAGCGCGCTGGCTCAGCGCGGCAAGTTCATGGCCGTAGACGTGGGTGAGGTGCGCTGGATCGACGTCGACACGCCGGCCGCGCTCGAGCGCGCCGAAGCGATGCTGCGCGTGTTCGGCGACTTCCTCGGCGACGAGCCGGGCTCCGTGCTGCCGGGTCCGATCGACCCCGAAGCCATCGAGCTCTTTTCTCCGAGCTGGGTGCGCGCGGCGAAGCCGTACGGCGAGGGCCACTTCGACATCGCCGATCAGAACCGCGGCTTCGCGCGGCTCATGTCGAACGAGAGCCCGTTCGCTCCGAGCGAGCGAGTGATCAACGCCATCGTCGAGGCGGCGGTTCGCGGGAACCTCTATCCCGGCAGCGCGCGCGACCTGCGTCAGAAGCTCGCTTCGCTGAACGCCCTCGAGCTCGAGTCGGTGCTGCTCGGCGCCGGCTCCACGGAGCTCATCGACGTGGCGATTCGCACCTTCGTCGGCCCCGGCGAAGAGGTCGTGATCAGCGTGCCGACCTTCAGCATGTACGAGGCGCGCACGCGCGTCGTGGGCGGCATCCCGGTGCTGGTGCCGATGACCGAGGACCACGAGCACGACGTGGTCGGCATGATCCGGGCGGTCACGGAGCGCACGAAGGTGATCTTCATCTGCGCGCCGAACAACCCCACCGGCGCGAGCATCAAGCGCGAGGATCTGCGCCGCTTGCTCGGGCTCGGCCTGCCCACCGTGATCGACGAGGCGTACCTCGAGTTCGCCGCGAAGAGCTCGTTCATCGATTTGTTGCGCGAGTTCCCGAACGCGATCGTGATCCGCACCTTCTCGAAGGCGTACGGGCTCGCGGGGCTCCGTCTGGGTTACGCGCTCGCTCACCCGAGCGTGGTGAAGCTCCTCTCTCGCGTGAAGGTTCCGTGGAACGTCCCGAACGTGACGATCGCGGCCGTCACCGCGGTGCTCGACGACGTGGCGGAGTTCGAGCGCCGCCGCACGGAGCTGCTCGACGCGCGCGCCGAGCTGTCGGCTCGTGTGGCAGCGCTCCCGCGGCTCTCGGTCGTCCCCGGCGACGGGAACTTCGTCCTCGTGGACGTGTCGGCGACGAACTTCAGCGCGGAGCAGCTCGTGGAAGCCCTGCTCGGTGAGGGCGTCCTCATCCGGTCGCTCGGCGTGCACCACGCGAACCGGAGCTACGTGCGCATCACCGTCGGGACTCGCGAGCAGAATCAACGTTGCGTCCAGGCGTTCGAGCGCGTGCTCTCTCGCAAGAAGGGCGCCGTTCGCTACGCGGTTTCCGGCGCGAGCGACGCCGAATAAGAGGCGTGATAGGGTGCCCCGGGTGCGAGCACTCGGGGCCGTCGCCCTCCTGATCTCGCTGGTCGCGGGCCCGCTACCAGCCGAAGCCTCGATCTGGCCGTCTTCCTCCGAGCGCACCGCGACCGAGCTCCGCTCGAACGATCCGCTCGTGAGACGGCGCGCAGCCGAGCAGCTCTCGAGCTTGCCCGCGCCCGCTGCTCGCAAGCTCGCCCGCGCGGCGCTCGACGACTCCGACGCCGAGGTGCGTC
>JAEZYO010000028.1 GCA_023419055.1 Pseudomonadota bacterium
TTGATCTCGGGAGGTACCCGAACGCGGAGCGGTTCCCCGGTGCGCAAAGGTCCCGCGACCATGCCCGCCCGGTGAGCTCGAGCGAGCTCCGTGAGGTTGCGCACGAAGAGAACGAACGACGCCTTCAGGGGCCAACTCGTCTCTCCGGGATCGAAGCCAATCAACGTGCCGGCTCGACCGGGAACCGAGACGTCGGCGACGAGGGTGCCTTCACGCGCTCGAAGGAGCGCGGCCTTGGGACCATCCGGCTCGAGCTTGCGTGCGCGCAGCACGTCGACGCCCTCGAGGTTCAGGAAACGAAAGCGCGGATCCGAATCAGCCCAAGAGGTGATGGTCGGCCGCTCGACCGAGTCTCCCACTACCGTTCCGAGACATTCACCGGCGGGGGGGTTCACGATGACGAAGTCGCCGCCCGGGATCGAGCGCGGGCAACGACCGACGATGACGACCAGCGCGTCCTCCGGGACGTCGCCGGCGTTGAGCGAGGCTTCGGTCGCCCCGAGCGCCTCGACGCTCGGATCGGCGGCGAGCGCGCGCTCGAGCCAGGGACTCGCCTTCGCCGGGGCGAGCACGACCGGCAGCTTTCGCCCGGCGGGCACGCGCAAAAATGCCCGATCGTCCGCGACGAGAGCATCGAACGGCGAGAGGTCGACGCGAAGGCCCGAGCCCACGTCTCCCGGGGCCGCATCGAACGAAAGAACGAAGGGCGCCTGCTCACCCGGAGCGAGCTCCAGCTTGCGCGAGGAGAGGGGTTCTTGAACGTTCTTCTGCGTGAGTGTCACGAACAGGTCGCGTCGGCTCTTACCGAAGTTCTTCACGACGCCGAACACCTGGACCCGCTCTCGCCCGGTTGCGGGATCCGGCCCCACCGTGATGTCGGTTCGGATGATGGCGGCGTTCTCCGCCGGCTTTCCCACCGTGACGAGGTCGATGGGTACGCTCGAGTAGGAGAGCGCGTCCTGATCGGCGACCGCGCCGTCCGTGATGACGACGATGCGGCTCTTGCCCGAGCGAGCGCGCAGGTGGTCGCTGGCTACCGCGACCGCCCGACCGAGGGCTCCCTCGACCTCGTGGGCACTGAGGCGCTGCAAGGCCCGCTCGACGCGGGAGCGATCACGGTCGAGAGGAGCCACGATCCTGGGCTCTCGACCCGCGTCGATGATCATGACCTGAGTCCCCGGCGTGAGCGACTTCAGCACCGTCAGCGCGGCCGCCTGAGCCTCCGTGAAGCGAGGCTTGCCGTCGCTGCCGAGCGTGGTCATCGAAGCGCTCGTGTCGAGCACCAGGGCGACATGACCCGCCTCGAAGTGAGCCTTTCGGCTGACTGGGTCCGCGAGTGAAAGGGCGAAGAGCGCGATCGCGAGCGACTCGAGCACCAGCGGCACCTCGGCTCGCAGGCGGCGAAAGGGATGGCGCGCGAGCAGATCCCGCTCCGCCGCCGCCCAGAGCCACGTCGAGGGTACGCGCAGGCGCTTGCGTCGGATCCTGAGGATGTAGAGCAGGATCAGGGGGCCGAGCAGGCTCAGAAGCCAGAGGCCGTTGGGGCTACGAAGCTCGAAGGGCACGCCGCGGGACCTCGGGTCAGAGGGTGCAGGACAAGGCCTAGAGCATACCCGCGGCCGCCCGTTCGGCGAGTGCCCGATAGCTCTCGTCGCGATCTCGACGCAGATCGTCCAGAACCTTACGCACCTCTTCGAGCCCGACTTGCTCGACCGTCTCCCAATTGGTCTTCGCGACGTGCTCGCGGAGGGTCTCGGGGCGGCGCTCCGTGCGCCCGAAGGGGCCGAAGAGCTGCACGTCGAAATACTCAGTGCCCTGCGAAAACTGCCCCCGTACGCCTTCCAGCGCCGTGTGGCGGACGAGCTGGAGCGTGGGATCCGGGGTGCGTCGCAGGAACGGGATCAGCCGCTCCGGATCGGCGGTGTCTGGCTCGGCCTCCGGATGGAAGGCCGCCATGGCAAAGGGGATCGCCCCTACCTCGTGTCGATCGGCGTCGAGCTTTCGGAGCTGCCGCGCGAAGTGCTCGAAGTCGAGCCTACCGAGGGCGAGACGAGGGTAGACGAGGAAGGCGACTTCGACGTCGACGTCACCCGCGAGCTCGGCCATCCCGCTCAATGAAGCCTCGAACTCAGTGGGGCTATCCTGCAATAAGATCAGGGTTTTTACGCGGCCTTCGCGCAGGGAGCGCGCTGCCCACGGGCAGAGGTCGAAGCGCTCCACCACCTCGCTCACGTAGCGCTCGCTCAGGCGGCGCGCTTCTCGGGTGAGCTCCTCCTCGTACGTCATCGCCCACATCGTACCAGACGAACGGGTGCTCCTTCCGAACGCGTGTTGCCGTCACGGACGAGGCCTCCTCCCGAGACCCTCTCCGCGAGCTCCACGAGCGCTTCGAACGCTCGCCGCGTGAATCGCTGATCGAGCTGTTTTCTCGCTGATTCATCGCTTCGCGCGCGCTCGGGATCCTGCGCGTGACGGCGCCTCGTCACGCGTCCTCGACGGGTCGCTACGAGCGCGTTCGAGTCGTCGTCGAAGATGTGACGACGGGCCTCGACGCGGCACATCCGAGCGTTGAACGAAAAACACTGACTTGACGAGCAGCATTCATGGATTGCAGAGTGTCCATCTGAAAGCGCTCCGCGTGAGTGCTGCTACACAAAAGAGGACGGACTAATGGCCGTACGGAAGAAGAAGGCGAGCAAGAAGGCAGCCCCCGCTGCTGTCGCAGCTCCCGCCAAGAAGAAGGCGAAGAAGAAGGCGAAGAAGACGGGTCGCAAGAAGAAGGTCGCGGCAGCTGCTGCACCTGAGGCGCCCGCCGCCGCTCCCGCCAAGAAGAAGGCGAAGAAGAAGCGGAAGAAGAAGGCGTGAACTAGTCGGTGGACGCGGGCGTCGTTGCGGAAGTCGTAGCGGCGCTCGCGGGTCACTCGCCAGAGTAGTGGGCTCGGCCTGGCGAGTGCGAAGCGTGACGGTATCTTCGAGTTCGAGGTCAGTCGATGGCGCGAGAGACGACTCGCCGCACGACGCCCTCCAGGTTCTCGTCGGTACGCGCGCGAACGTAGGCAGCCCCGTGGCGTCTCGACCAGGCGCGCAGCTCTTCGAGCAAGCCGGCCAGGCGCGCGGCGTACGCTTCGAGCGCCGAAGCGTCGATAGCGACCTCGACCAACTCGCCGGTTTCAGCGTCTTCGAGGCTGAAATCGCCGTCGATCCGCGGAGCGAGCTCCTCCTCGGCGAGCACCTGGACCAACACCACTTCGTGCCCTGCGGCGCGCGCTTGCGTGAGAGCGCGAGTGACGGGACCGGGGTCCAAGAAGTCGCTCAGCACGACGAGCAGCCCGGGGCGTGACGCGCGCTGCAGCGTGACAGCGACTGCGCGCGCCAGGTCCGCGCGACCCGAAGCACGCGCCTCTTCGAGCTCGCGCAGCAGCGAGCCCAGCGCGCTGCGACCGCGGCGGACGGGGAGCGCTCGCTCGATGCCCGCGGTGGTGCTGTCGTCGCGCTCGCGCGCGATCAAGAGCTGAGCGCGCTGTGAGCCTGCGAGCGCCATGTAGCCGATGGCGGCCGCGAGCTTGCGCGCGGTCAAGAACTTGTTCGGTTCACCGAAGTCGAGCGACGACGAGGCGTCGAGTAACAAGCGGACGGCGGCGTCCTCGTCGTTCTTGTAGAGCTTGGTGACGGCCTGCCCGCTCCTCGCGTAGGCGAGCCAGTCGATGCGGCGGAGGTCGTCGCCCGGCGCGTAGCCGCGGTGCTCGAGGAACTCGGCGCTCGAACCGCGACGAGCCGCGGAGCGCTCGCCCATCTCACCGGAGCGAGTCCTGATCGAGAGCCGCCGGCGCAGGAGCTCGAGCTCACGTACGAAGGCGGGATCGAGCAGCTCGGTCATCGCGCGGAAGCTGCCTCCGGTCCCTGGGTTTCGACGGCCACTGCCTCCTGATCCAGGGCAGTTTCCAGCTGTTCGCGCAGGGCGCGCTCCTCTTTCACGCGCCTTGCGCTCGTGCTCGCAGCGAGCGCGAGGAGCCCCAATCCGAGCAACAACCACGCCGCAGCGCAGACCGTTCCGGCGGCGAGCGCGGCGTCCCGGTCGGAGCTCGTTCGAGTGACGGCCTCGAGCAGGTAGAAGGCGTACGCGGGCGAAGGTGCGGCTACCACCATGGCGTCGGTCCCACCGGCGAAGACACCGGCGATGGCCATGATCACCCAGGGGCCCACGATGGCGAGAAAGAGCGCCAGGAGGAGCAGAACGCGCGGCACCGAAGCGCTCGGTGAGCGCGCGCGCGCCCAGGCCCCGAAACCGAACACGAACACCAGGAAGGCGAGTGCGTAGCCGCCGAAGGCGATGACGCCTTCGACCTTGCTGCTGCCGGTCACGGTGAGCGCCCCCACGAGCACGACCGAGAGGAAGCTCACCGCCGCAAGCCAGAGCAAGAGTGACGCCGCGTTCAGCACGCCGGGGCCGAAGTAGCGTCGCAAGCGGGATGCGTTCTCGCGCGCCCAGTGCACCCGGACCCGATGCGACGGACCCAAGGGCTCTCCGGTCATCAGGAAGGCTGCGAAAATGTAGAAGACGAAGAGCAGTAGCAGCCCGACGACGAACCACCCCATGTCTCTCGTGGCGATGCCCGGCATGACCGCAGCGAGCGTCAGCCCGAACGCCGAAACCAGCGTCCAGACGCGCAGGCGAGTCGAGCTGTCGTCGCTCGCGGGCGCCATGTTCGCGATCGTGACCTCGTAGAACAACCAGGCCGGGATCAGGGTGAGCGCGAGCGGGGCAAGCAGCAGGAAGGCGACGTATTCGAGGCTGAAATCCGCACGAACGTAGGCGGAGGGCAGCCAGACCGGGGCACCGCCGCCGACGCCTGGCCAGAGCTCGTTCGCGGCGAAGCTGAGGCCGACGCCGCCGCCCACGTACACCGCGATCGAGCAGCAGATGGCGACGAAGAGCGTGACCAGGATGCAGAGCGCCGGGCTCGCGAATTTCGAGCTCATCGCCAGCCCGAAAGCCGTGCTCTCGCAGGCGAAGACTCCGAGCAGCAGGAACGCGAGCACGATTTCGCTCGCCGTCACGCCACCGAAGAGGAAGGGCAGCGCTCCCACCGGCGCGAGCATCACGATGTAGAGGGAAATGTAGGTGAGGGCTGCCAGGAACTTGCCGCGCGCGATCCGCGCGGCGCCGAGGCCCGTGAGCTCCAGCGCCTCCCAGGTTCGCCCGCTTCGCTCGCTCGCGATGGTGCTCGCTGCGACCGCCGGGCCCACCCAGGTGACCACGGCGAAAGCCAGCGAGAAGAAGGTGTGGAACAACGCCGCGCCGACGCGTGCCGGCTCTGCGCTCGTACTGGCGATGCCCCCCACCGAACAGATGAGGAGCGTCACCATCGCCGTCAGGGTAGCCAGGATGACGGGCGTGCGAGAGAGCCTCGCCGCCTGGCGCATCTCGCGCATCCAGACCGGGTTCGGGTCGCTGAAGAGCCGAGCGAAGTTGGCCTTGAAGCGGCGTGCGCCTCGCACCGAAGGCGGCGGCGGGGGGAGCGAAGCCGTGCCCGTCTGGACGCTCATTGCAGATCCCCGCGCGTGACCTCGAGGAAGATACGCTCGAGCTCGTTGCGTTCGGGTTCGACGCCCACGACGCCGACCCCGTTCGCGACCATGTGCCTTACCACCTCGGCGACGAAGCGTTCGTCACCGACGTACGTGATGAGGATCATCCCCCCGGCGCCGGGCTCGATGTTCTCGATCCCGCTGCCGCCCTGGAGGAGGGGCACCACCGCATGCGCGTCGCCCAGGATGCGTAGCTTCAGCCGCTTGCGCGTGCTGGGCGGGATGGGCGCGCCACCCGCCGTCGTCGCGCTCCCGTCCGGGTTCACGTCGCCGACCTGGGCTACCGCGCGAGAACCGGCGAGGCGTTCGGCGATTTCGCCAATCGGACCCGCTACCACGAGCCGCCCCTGCTCGAGGATGCCTACCGAAGTGCAGACGTCGCTGAGCTCCGTGAGGATGTGGCTCGAAAGGAAAATGGTCTTGCCGAGCTGACGGAGCTCGAGCAGGAGGTCTCTCACCTCGATGCGAGCTCGAGGATCGAGATCGCTCGCCGGCTCGTCCAAGATGAGGACCTTGGGGTCGTGGAGCAGGATGCGGGCGACCTGAAGGCGCTGCTTGTTTCCCTTGCTCAAGGTCGCGACGAGGCGATCTTCGAGCTTCTTCAGATCGGTGAGCTCGATGACGGCGTCCACCACACCCGGATCCGGAATGGCGTAGGCATCCGCGTAGAACTCGAGGAACTCGCGCGCGGTGATGCGCTCGTAGATGCCGGCGTGATCCGCCATGTAGCCGATGATGCGCCGCACCTTGTCGGGATCGACACCGACGTCGATGCCGTCGACCTCGATGCGTCCCGCCGTGGGCTCGAGCAGCGTGGCCATGGCGCGGATGGTGGTCGTCTTCCCGGCGCCGTTCGGCCCGATGAAGCCGAAAATTTCGCCGTGATTCACGTCGAAGCTCACGTCGCGCAGGACGTCGAGGTTGCCGTAGCGGTGCCACAGGTGGCGAACGCGAATGGCCGGCGGGGGCGGCGCGTAGCTTTCGGTCACGGAACACCTCCGACGCCGACCACGCGCACCAGGACCCGGTCGATGTCCACGTCGAGCCCCGTGTCGGTCGGTTTGCCTTCTCCGCCCTCGAGCTGCCCGATGAGGACGGGCACGCTGCTCGGCCACCAATCCACCTCGTTTCCGGCGTAGCTCGAGAGCGCCTCCCAGGCGTCTGCCGCCCCTTCGGCGGCCTTGTCGAGCTCGTCCTTGAGGGCGAGCGCGCCGAGCGGGCGGTAGAAAGCGGTGACGGCCGACGCGGTGAAGCTCAGCTTCGAGCCTTCACTGAAACGCACGGTCGCGCCGTCCGCGACGCGAGGGAAGCTCACGAAAGCCCCGTCGGGAGACTTCAGGATGACGCCCACGAGGTCGCGCGCCGTGCGGTTCTTGACCACGACCTCGCTCCCCTGCAGCGTGAGACTCACGCCGCCCCCGAGCTCCATGGGCCCGTCTTCGCGGACGACCAGCGTTTGCCACGGCTTGGCCCGGAGCCCCGCGACGCGGACGCCGTCGCGGTCGACGACCAGGTGTCGTTCGACGAACTCGTCTTCCGAGGCGACGTCGACGAGGTTCGCGCGCGAGCTCGGTCGCACCGACAGCTCCTTGGCCGAAGAGGCGTAGAGACCGCGGAATCGAGTTGCCGCTGCGCGCGCCATGCCGGCGCCCGACTCGACCAGGACGAGCTTTCGGGCCCGCCCTTTGATGCCTTTGCCCGCGACGCCGATCGCCACGATGGCCAGCATGGTCACGGCCGCCCAGACGGGCAGCCAGAGGACGGCCCGCAGCGGCCGGCCCTTGCGCGCCGCGAGGTAGAAGTTGAGCGGCCCGGCGAGTCCCGCGTAGAGCAAGAGAACGAGCGCCGAGACCACGATGGTCCAGCGCATGTTCTCGTTCGGATCGAGCACCTTTCGGATGATGCTGGTGCGGTGATCGTCGAGCGCGTTCTGACCAAGGGGTAGCGCGACCTGCGCCTGACGCTCCCAGGCGTGCCGGGTCAAGTCGACGAGCTTGAGCTGGACCCAGCGGTCGGTGACCGCGTGCTCGTCGATGGGGAACGCCAGGAAATGCACCTCACCGAGGCCGTAGCTCGCGACCGAGCCCCAGGGGGTGGGGCGAAGGTTTCCGCCCGAGTAGCCGTGCAGCCGCTCGATCAGGCGGGAGGGGGGAGCGAGCTCTTCGCGTCGCAGAGTGGCCCGCTCCGGCATTCCGGAAGGCGGAGTCGTGCCGAGCGCTTGCTCGCTCGGGACGAAGAAGAGCTCCGGCTCGAGCAGCGCGGGGGGCGGCGGGGTCTCTCGAATGCCGTCGCCGCTCATGGCGAGCAGGCCCGCGAAGCGCAGATCTTCGGGGCGCTCGATGGCGACCGCGAGGGCTCCCCCGGAGAGCACCCAGTCGGTGAGCGCGACGAGATCGCGCTCGGGCAGGGTCGCCAGGCGACGACCAGGCGCGACGACCAGCGTGGCGTTGCTGTAGCCCGCCGCCCAACGCGGAAGCCTCGGCTCGCCGGTCGCCGGATCGACGGTGGGGCTCGAAACGCCCACGATGGGCGCACGATACGAGCCGCCAGAGCGACGCCCGAGCACGACCCCTTGCCCGCGCACGGTGGCCGCGACGCGGCTCGGTTGCGAGAGATCGAAGAGCAGGGGGTCGACTTGGCGAAACTCTCCGATGCTGGCGCTCGCGATTTCGTTGTTCTCGGCGTCGTAGACCCGCACGCCGAGCTCGGGGGGGCGCCCGGAGAAGCCGTGCGTCGGGAGCTCGAGCGCGACCTTCGCGTGCGGCTCGAGCGAGAAGGGCACGCGCGTGACGTGTCGCTCGTTGTCGCTCGTCCACCCGGGGCGGGAGCGGAGCTCGACCGTTCCCGCGACGGCAGCTCCGCCCGGGTTCTCGAGGCGCACGAGGATCGTGACCCAGCCTGGCCCGACGGAGCTCGCGGGGCCGAGCGTCGGAGCGGCCTCGACGCGCACCTCGGGTTTGGCGAGCGCGACCGACGCGCAGGCGAGGACGAGGAGCGCGGCGCGAAGGCCTGCGAGCAAGGTGTTGGTCCGCACGCCTAGCGCCCCTGGACGGCCTTCTCCACCGCCTCTGGGAGGGTCGGCACCGCCGCGACGAGCTCCTCGACGATCTGATCGGTCGAGACGCCGTCGGCCTCACCCTCGAAGCTGCGCAGAATTCGGTGCCGCAGCACGGGCCTGGCCGTGCGCTGGACGTCCCCGAACGCGACGTGGCCGCGCCCCTCGAGCAGCGCGACGGATTTAGCTGCCAAAATCAAGCTCTGCGCGCCGCGGACGCCCGCGCCGAAGCGCACCGCGCGCTTGACGAGCGGGGTCGCGCCCGGGCCGTCGGGCGAGCTCGCCCCCACCAGGCGAGCCGCGTAGCGCAGCACCGGCTCGGCGACGGCGATGTCACGGCACAGCGCGCCGAGCTCGAGCACGTCCCCTTGAGCGAGCACTCGCCCCGGCATCGTCGGTGGCTGACCGGTGGTGCGTTCGAGGATCAGCGTGAGCTCGTCCTGCGTCGGTGCTGGCACCAGCACCTTGAGCAGGAAGCGGTCGAGCTGCGCTTCGGGGAGGGGGTACGTGCCCTCCATCTCGATCGGGTTCTCGGTCGCGAGCACGAAGAACGGCTCCTCGAGAGCGTGGCGCGTGCCCGCGATCGTCACCGCGTGCTCCTGCATCGCCTCGAGCAAGGCGCTCTGCGTCTTCGGGGTGGCGCGGTTGATCTCGTCCGCGAGCACCACCTGGCCGAAAATCGGGCCCTTGTGGAGCTCGAAGCGGCCGGTGCTGGTGCCGTCTCCTCCGAGCACGAGCACGTTGGTCCCGGTCACGTCGCTCGGCATCAAGTCGGGCGTGAACTGGATGCGGGAAAATCGAAGATCGAGGCACTGCGCCAGCGTGCGCACGAGCAGGGTCTTGCCGAGCCCGGGGTTGCCCTCGAGCAGCACGTGACCGCCCGCGATGAGCGCCCAGAGCACTTCCTCGATCACCGCGTCTTGCCCGACGATCACGCTCCCGATCGACCTTCTCAACTCGGCGAGCGCGCTCTTGGCCGAGGCGAGGCGCGCTTCGAAGCTCGGTGCCGTCATGCGTCGCCGAGAGCGTACTTGACCGCTCGACGCAGCGCAGCAGGGAAAGCTAACCGCCGGCGCCGAACCAGGCCCGCCGCCGGCTACTGGTCGAAATAGCGGCCGACCTGCTCGCGGTACTCTTCGGGAATGTCCGTGCCCTCGACCGCGCCGATCTCGGTGCGGCCGACGCTGCCGAGCGCCCCACTCCCGCGCTCGTTGGCGGTTTCACCCGGCCGCGCCGGGGCGCGACCGAGCGTGGCGCCGTGCATGGCGCCGCCGGGGAGGAGCTTACCGTCGGCTTTCGAGCGCAGCTCTTTGCCGTCGAGCGACTTGGTCTCTCCCGCGTGATCGCCCGTGCCTTCGTCCTTCTTCCCACCGGGACCCGCCGTCCCGCCCTTGCCCGCGGGATCGGACTTGGGGCCCGAGTTCGAGCCGGGCTTGTCCGCTCCGTTGCCCGGCTGACCCTGACCCGGCATCGGAAGGGCGCCGAGCCCGCGTTCAGCGTCCGCGCCGCCGCGATCGGCGTCGCCGAGCCCGCGTTCGCGCTCGGCGTCCTGACTCGGATCGCGACGCGCGAGCTCACGCAGCTGCTCCTCGAGGCGCTTGTCGGCGTCCTTCTCCGAGAGCCGCTTCGCGAGCTCTTCGAGCTCGGCGCGCGTCATCGGAGTCATCCGTCCCGAGCCACCGTCGGCCCGCTTCTTCAGGTTCTCGGCCAAGCGCTTGCGTTCCTCTTCGCTCAAGCCGCGCAGCGCGCGCTCGAGCGACTCGGTGAGCTTGCGTTGAGCCTCCGGGCTCCCGCTCTCGCCGTAATCCTGGAGCGCCTTCTGTCCCTCTTCACCGAGCGCTCCGCCGAGCTCACGCGCGAGCTCGCGCAACGCCTCGGCCTTGGCCTCGGCCTCCTCGAGCTTCTTCCGCTCGCGGTCGAGCGCGCGGCCCAAGGCTTCGCTGCCTTTCTCTCTCGCCGCCTTCGCCGCCTGTTCGAGCGCATCCTTGGCGGCTTCGCGATCGGCCTTCTCGGCGGTGTTGGCGATGCGCTGCATCTCCTCGTCGAAGGTCACCAGATCACCTTCTCCGAGGGCCTTCGCCGCGCTCTCGAGCCCGGCCTTTCTCTCGAGCTCCGCGAGCGCCGCGTCGAGGGCCGCGCGGTTGCCTTTGTCGCCGAATTTCATGCGCTCGGCGGCGATGTCGTCCCGCAGTTTCGCCACGGCAGCGAGCGCCTCACGGCGTTCGAGCCCCTTGGCGAGGTCGGCGCGCAGCTTCCGCGCCGCCTCGGCGATGCGCTTCAAGCGCTCGCGCTCCTCGGGCGTGCTGCCCCCGAGACGATCGAGCGCCTCGATGCGATCGAGGCCGGGCAGCTTCTCGAGCTTCACCAGATCGCTCCCCGGCGCGCGGGGTGCGGCTTTTGGCGTTGGTGGAAGCGGCGCCACGCTGATGCCCGCGGCGGCGAGCGCCGCGATCGGGATCAAGAGCTGAGCTTTGGTCCAGAGCTTGGGCTCGACGCGAGAGCGGTCGCCGCGGTCCAGGAGCTCGCTCGCGCGTGTGAGCGCGACCTCGAACCCCGCCGGAGTGACCTCCCGCCGCCCGAGCTCGAGAGCGGTCGTGATGGTCTCGGACGAACCCCAGCGCGCGTCCAGGTAGAGCGCTACCTCGCTGTCCGACCAGCGATGGCGGTGAGCATGAACGAGACCGGCGACGAGCCCCGCTCCGGCAAGACCCAGGGCCACCCAGGGGCGAGCCTCACCAAAGCGCAGGAAATGGGCGGCCAGCGCGCCGACCGCCCCCAAAAGCGCGCCCACTCCTAGCCCGGTGAGCGCGCTGCGGAGCCGAGCACGACCACGAATGCGGTTCGCCCACTTCTGAAAGCGAGGCTCGAGCGTGGCCATCGACACGGTCTCGGGCTCGGGATCGCTCAGCGTTGCCACGCTTTTCCGTTCTAGCGCCAGAGCGGCGGCGCGACCAGACGCCCGCGCTTTCTTCGGGTGAATGGCCCGGGTTCGAGCCCCGAAATGGTAGAGTTCAGGACGATGGCCGCACCGAAAGTGACCGCGCCGGCGCTACGCGCTCGCAAGGGCAAGGGCACGAAGATCGCCATGTTGACCGCGTACGACGCGACGTTCGCGCGCCTCCTCGACGAGGGAGGCGCCGACATCCTACTCGTGGGTGACTCGCTCGGGATGGTGGTCCAGGGGCTGAGCAACACGCTGCCGGTGACACTGGACGAGATTTGTTACCACACCCGCGCCGTGGCTCGAGCGACTCACCACGCGCAGGTCGTCGCCGACATGCCGTTCATGAGCTACCAGGTCTCGAGCGAGCAGGCGCTCGCGGCAGCGGGCAAGCTGCTGAAGGAGGGCGGCGCCGAAGCCGTCAAGCTCGAGGGTGGCGAGCACTTCGCGGAGCAGGTTCGCGCCGTCGTCCGCGCCGGGATCCCGGTGATGGGTCATGTCGGGCTCCTGCCGCAATCGGTGCACGCGATGGGCGGGTTTCGGGTGCAGGGCACGCAGAGCGACGCCGCCGAGCACATCATCGCGGACGCCAAGACCCTCGAAGAAGCGGGCGCCTACTCGCTCGTGGTGGAAGGCGTTCCGGCGGAGCTCGGGAGAAGGATCACGGATGCCGTGAGCATCCCCACCATCGGCATCGGCGCCGGCCCCCACTGCGACGGTCAGGTCCTGGTCTGCTACGACTTCCTCGGCATGTATTCGGACGTACGGCCCAAGTTCGTGAAGCGCTTCGCCGAGCTCGGTGACGCCATCGTCTCCGCGACGCGAGCCTACGTCGAGGAGGTGCGTGGAGGCACCTTTCCGGCCGAGGAACACAGCTTCGGGAGCGGCAAGTTCCCGCCGCCGGATCGTCCGACCGGGTCGCGCCCGGTAGTGGACGTACCCCCGATGGGTTATGGTCCGGCGTGCGAGTCTTCATGACCTTCGAGCTCCACACGACGGTGGGTGGTTTCAGGGCGGCGTGTCACGCTGTCCGCGCCGGTGGCGGGCGTGTCGGCTTGGTGCCCACCATGGGCGCCTTGCACGCGGGGCACCTCGCCCTGGTGCAGAAAGCGCGCAGCCTGAGCGACGCCGTAGCGGTGACCATCTTCGTGAACCCGACGCAGTTCGGGCCGAACGAGGACTTCGCTCGTTACCCGAGGAACCTCGAGCGCGACGCCGAGCTTTGTCGTGAGGCGGGCGCGAGCTTGGTCTTCGCGCCGCCCGTGGAGGCCATGTACCCGCGCAATGAGCGGACGCGCGTCAAAGTGTCGGGCCTCACGGATTTCCTGTGCGGACCGAAGCGTCCGGGCCATTTCGAGGGCGTGGCGACGATCGTCACCAAGCTCTTCAATGTCACCGGCCCTTCGGTTGCGGTGTTCGGCCGCAAGGATTACCAGCAACTCAAGGTGATCGAGCGATTGGTGAGGGACCTTCTGCTGGAGGTGGAGATCGTCGGGTACCCGACGGTCCGAAGCCCCGACGGGCTCGCGCTCTCGTCTCGCAACGCCTACCTTTCGAAGGAAGATCGCGAGCGAGCGCTCGCCATCCCGCGCTCCCTTTCGCTCGCGGCGGCCGCCTACGCCGGGGGAGAGCGCAACGCAGGCCGCTTGCAGGCGCTCGTCGCCGCCGAGGTGGAGAAGGCGACCGATCGGGTCGACTATGTCACGGTCGCCGACCCGGACGAGCTCACCCCGTATCCTCCCGAGACGGAACTCGGGCCTCGAGCGTTGATCGCGATCGCGGCGTTCGTGGGCTCCACGCGTTTGATCGACAACCTGGTTTTGGGCGAGGACGCCCCCATCTCTTAGTCGATTGGCCTTAACCTCGTCGGAGCGGCATGAGCCACAAGCGAAGCTATCCCGGGTTCTTCATCGTCATCGAAGGTATCGACGGCTGCGGCAGCACCACGCACTCGAAGCTGCTCACGAAGACGCTGCGCGGCACAGGTCGTGTCGTCGTTCACACGTGCGAACCGACGGCGGGGCCCATCGGATCGATGATCCGGCAAGTGCTGCAGCACCGTCTGTTCGTGCCGGACGTGAGCGGCCCGCGCACCTTCGCCTGGTCCACCATGGCGCTCTTGTTCGCGGCGGATCGCCTCGATCATCTCGACTCGACCGTGCTCCCGGCGCTTCGCGACGGCGCGGTCGTCATCAGCGATCGCTACGACCTTTCGAGCGTGGCGTATCAGTCTGCCACCGCCCCGGGCGGCGAAGCCGTGGTGCCCTGGATCAGGCAGCTCAACTCCTGCGCCTTGCGCCCGGATCTTACCGTCGTGATCAACGTGCCGCTCGAAGTGGCGGAGGCGCGACGGCAGAGCAGGGGAGGGAAAGAGGAGATCTTCGAAAATCGAGCGATTCAGGAGCGACTGGT
>JAEZYO010000081.1 GCA_023419055.1 Pseudomonadota bacterium
GTGCCGCACCGTCAGTTCGGTTTGGACAAGGACGGCAAATTGATGTGGGACGGCACGCCCGTCGTTCCACAGAAGAATCCGCTGGCCGCGTACGATGATGCGTTCTCGGGGCTGAGCGCTGCACCGGTCGACGGGCCAGACCCGAACGTGGCCCTCACGGAAGCGCTGCGCGCCTTGACCGAGGCCGAGCTGCAGGGGCTGCAGCAGGAGCTGTCCGCGCTCACGGCCGAACAGACGAAGCTCAAGACGCATCTGGAGTCGGTTCGTGCCCTCAAAGCGGGGGGCGGCGGCGGAGCCATCAGCTGCACCACGGCGCCCACGCTCGCCGCGGTCGAAGAGCTGCGCGCGCTCTCGCCTGCGGACGACTTCTTCCTCAAGGAGGAGAACTTTCCCAAGCTGCTGGCGGCGCAGCTGCAGATCGCGGGCGCTGCGCTGGCCTGCAACGCGCGCCAAGTCGTCGCCGTCCAGCCGCTGTACACCAACTGCGAGATCGACTGCAGCGTCATGAACATCAGCGGCGTGAGCGGCGCTCACCACAGCGCCCTCAGTCACACCGGGCCGCAAGCCGACGCAGACGGGCTCAACATCACGGTGCGCGAGTCGTTCGCCAAGGCGCAGCGTTGGCTGATCGATCAGCTCTACACGCACGCCATCACGCCGCTGCTCCAGCCTGATCCCGCAGATCCAAGCAAGAAGATCATCGACAACACGATCATCTACGTGATGAGCGAAATCGGCGAGGGCGCCTGGCATCCGACCGAGACGAAGCCGATTCAACTGGGCGCGACTCCGTCGGCCATCTCCTATCTCCCATCGGTGATCATCGGCGGCGGCGGCGGTTCGCTCAAACCCGGCCGCGTCGTCACCTTCCCGACGGATCGCCCGGCGGGCGACGTGTACTTGTCGCTGTGTCAGGCCATGGGCGTCACTGGCATGTTCCCCGACGCTACGGGTCCCGTCACGGAGGTGCTGGCGTGAAGCGCTTGGCATTCCAAGGTTCACTGCTCCTGCTCGGGCTCTCGCTCGGTGCTTGCGGCGCTGGCGGAGGAACCGATGAGCCGCACAGCTCTGGCACGGGTGGCTCGGGTGCGGCGTCTGGCGCCGGCAATGGCGGTGGTGGCACGGATGGGGGCGTCGATCAGGGCCCGCTTCCGACGGCCGTGTGCGGCACCTCGGTCGTGGGCGCGCCTCGCCTGCGCCGCCTCAGCCGCGACGAGCTGAGCAACAGTCTCGCGGACGTGTTTCCCGAGGTGAAGGGTCAGTGGTCCGGTGGCTTCAGCGCCGACACGATCTCGCATCACGGCTTCGACAACGCTGCGTCGTTGCTCGTGGTCGGCAAGCAGGCCGCCGACGAGCTGGATCGCGCGGGCGAATCGCTCGGCAAGGCAGTGAGCGGCGCCTCGCTTGCGACGCTCCTGCCGTGCGCGTCGGCGACACCTGACGCCGCGTGCGGTGGCCAATTCATCGACAAGTACGGCAAGCGACTGTTCCGCCGCCCGCTCACGGCGGCCGAGCGTGACCGCTACTTGGGGCTCTTCCAACAGGCGCTCACCGCGAAGGATTTCCCGACCGCGATCGCGTTCGTCACGCGCGCTCTCGTTCAGTCTCCGCACTTCGTCTACCGTCGCGAGGTCGGGACGGCGAGCGGCAAGAGCTACGCGCTCTCGCAGTTCGAGGTTGCCACCGAGCTGGCCTACGGCTTTACGGGCACGACGCCGAGCGACGCGCTCATCGCGCGCGCTGAAGCGGGCCAGCTCGGTACGCCTGCCGAAGTCGAAGCGGTGGCCCACGAGCTGCTGGTGACCGACAACGGCCTGCGCACCGTCGAAAAGTTCTTCAACTCTTGGCTCGGTTACGGTCGCGTGTCGAGCGTTACCAAGACGAACGTTCCCGAGTTTGCGAACCTGCGCGACTCGATGGTCGCTGAGACGCGTCGCTTCTTGGGCGAGATCGTGATCAACCAGAATGGCGGCTTGAACCAAATCCTGACGGCGAACTTCACGACGCCCTCGGCTTCACTGGCCACGTTCTACGGCTTCCCGGCGCCGGCTAGCGACTACGCCGTCGTCGAGCGCCCGGCGGGGCGGGGCATCGGCATCCTCGCGCAGGGAGCGTTGCTCGCCACTCGCGCCTCGCCCGACTCGAGCTCGCCCACCAAGCGCGGCCTGCTCGTCATGGAGAAGCTGCTCTGCCGTCAGCCGCCCGAAGTTCCGGCCAACGTGCCGGTGATCGGCGCGCCGCAGCCTGGGCAGCTCACGACGCGCCAGCGCTACGAAACCGCTCACGCCGCGGGCGGCTGCAAGGCGTGTCATCTCAGCTTCGATCCGATCGGCTTCGGCTTCGAGAACTTCGACGAGGTGGGGCGCTTCCGCGAGCAAGAGGGTGGCCTGCCGGTCAACGCCGTCAGCTACGTGCCGACCGAAGACCTTCAGGGGCACCTGTTCGACTTCGCGAACCTCGAAGAGCTTGCGCGCGGGCTGGCGGCTCAGAAGCTGCCGTACGAGTGCGCGACGGCGTTCGTGTCCACGTACATCAACGGCTCGACCGAAGCCTGCTTGGGCGAGACGAAGCGCGGCGCCTTCATCGACCAGCAGCTCGGCTTCATCGACTACTTCGCTTCGCTCGCGGCCGAGCCGCACTTCGCGAAGCGCGAGCTACAGTAGAACGCCGGTGCTCGGCGACGAGGCGGTAGAGAGCGTCGATTCTGGACGGTGCTGCGCGGACGCGATTCTGGCGGCAGGGTTCCCACCGCAGGCCATCAGCGAGCCGCGGGCCGGCCTGGCGACGCGCTAACAGAAGCGGATTCGAGACTCGATGGACCGGCCGCCAGTAGGCAACCTGGCGGTCGCGGAAGCCATCGAAGGTCGAATCGGCCCGGTGAAGATGCGCTTCATCGGCAAAGCTGCGATGGCGCGCAACAAGCTCGCTGCCGGTAGGCCGAAAGGCCTCGTCGACGCTCAGGTGTTCGAAAGCGCGTCGTTTCGACGCAGCTGGGGACGATGGGTGGACGATTCGGCGAAGGCGGCTTGCTATACTCCGGTGGCCATGCGCGACACGTCGGAGCCAGCCCTGGAGCGGTACTACGAGCTCCTTCGAGCGCGCACGCCGCTGGCTCGAATTACGGCTGCTGCCGACCTCTCTTCTGCTGTCCGGCAGCTGGCGGAAGCGGGGATCCGGGCTGCCGATCCGGACGCGTCGCCACGCGTGGTTCGTGCGCGCCTGGCTCGCCGGCTCTATGGCGCGGAGGTCGTGGCGCGTGTTCCCTGACGTCGACGCAATGTCGGCTGACGTCGGCGAGAACGTGATCGACATCGCGCTCAAAGTCGCGCGGGCTCTGGTCTCCGTCGGTACCGAGTACTTCGTCGGCGGCAGCTTGGCGAGCTCGCTGCAAGGTGAGCCACGAACGACATCGACTTCGTGATTGCCCGCGGTGTCGGAAATGTCGGTGCGCTTCGCGATGCATTGGGCGAAGATTTCGAGGTCGACACCGACATGCTTCGTGACGCTGTGCTCCACGCTCGCTCGGCGAACGCTTCTACCTTCCGGTCGTGACCAAGATCGATTTCTTCGGTCGAGGCTACGAACCGCTCGACGAGAGCGAGTCCGCCCGGAGAAAGCCGATTGTCGTGCGTGCGACCGGAGAGTCCCTCGTCGTCAAGAGCCCGGAAGATACGGTGCTGCG
>JAEZYO010000135.1 GCA_023419055.1 Pseudomonadota bacterium
CCGACAGCTCGAGCGCTCCGAGTCCGCGCTCGAGCACTTCCGCGTACTCGAACATCGGGACGATCACGAGCTCGTAGCCGTGAAGCTCGAAGCTGCCGATGATGCGGCGGGCGAGCTCGGTTTGGGCTCGCGCCTCGTCGGGCAGCCCATCGCGCATCCCGGCAGGTAGCGGGTGCGCGAGCGCCGCGGTGGGGAGCAAGTTGGCCGAGGGAGCCTCGGCCGGCGGAGGAAGTGTCTTCTGCGACAAGGCGGCCGAGCTTATCAGAAGATGCGCCGCGAGCCCGCAGGGCCTTCCGGTACCCCGGGAGCTTTCCGAAAGGTGGGCGAACGAGGTCAGACGCGGTATCTGAAGGCCCATGAGCACGCACCACGCGGAAGAACAGCGTCCCCTCGATCTCCGTGAACGCGGGGCCGAGCGCGACGGGCAGCCCCAGGCGCTCGACCGGCGTCTCTTCATGCAACTGCTCGCCTTCGAGTGCGCACCGGATCTCGCGCCGGAAGAGGCTTCCAAGTTCCTCGTGGAAGCGGTCGGCAGGGCGCCGATCGGGGCGGTGGTCTACGAAGACGTGAACCACCCCGGTGGGTTCGCCGTCTTGAGTTTCAGCGAGCGCCCGCTCGACTTCGTCGAGCGCTTGCGTCCGGAGCTCGGAACCCCGCGCCTGCGAGGTCTCCGCCTGCGCGAACCGTTCTCCATGCTGGGGCGCACGTACTCCACCGGCTTCGAGACCGATCTCGAATACTGGCTGCTCCGGCGCCCTCGTGAGACCGTGATGAACGAGGCCTGGCCCTGGGCCATCTGGTACCCCCTACGTCGCATCGGCGCCTTCGAGCGCCTCGACCCTCGCGAAAAGGGCGGCATCATGCGCGAGCACGGGGGGATTGGTCGCCGCTACGGCGAGGCCGACCTGGCGCACGACGTGCGCCTCGCCTGCCACGGCCTCGACCCGCACGACAACGACTTCGTCATCGGTCTCATCGGTAAGGAGCTCCATCCGCTCTCTCACGTCGTCCAAGCGATGCGCGCGACCCGGCAGACCGCCGAGTTCATGGAGCAGATGGGCCCGTTCTTCGTCGGTCGCGCCATCCATCGGCAGTCGGGCGGATGATCCGCGCCATTGTCTTCGACCTCGACGGCACGCTGATCGATTCGCGGCGCGACATCGCCGCGTCGGCGAACCACGCGCTCTCATCGCACGGGTTTCCCGCGCTTTCGCTGGAGGAGATCTCGAGCTACGTGGGTGACGGCGCGCGCTCCCTCCTGGCTCGCGCCGCTCGACTCGAAGACGCGGACTCTCGCGTCGAACGGCTCGTCGAGGCGTTCCTCGACTACTACACGGCCCACCCGATCGACGGGACGACGCTCATGCCCGGAGCGCGTGAGGCGCTCGCCGGCTTCCCGCCCTCGTCGCTCGCCCTCTGCACCAACAAGCCGCGCCGTACGACGCTCGCGGTCCTCGCGGGGCTCGAGTTGACGAACGCCTTCCGCGCCGTGGCGGCGGGCGGTGACTTTCCCGAGAAGAAGCCGCACCCTCGTCCCCTGCTCGCGCTGGCAGAAGCGCTCGAGGTGGCGCCTCGAGAGCTCTTGATGGTGGGCGACGGCGCTCAGGACGTGCTCGCGGGCCGTGCGGCGGGAGCCGTCACCGTCGGCGTTCGAGGAGGGATCCAGGGCGTCGAGCGGCTGCTCGATGCACGTCCCGATCACGTGCTCGATTCACTGCACGAGCTCCCCGGTCTCGTACGACGCCTCGGCTCGCTTTAGCCGCTCAGGCGGTGATACGCCGCGGTGATCTGCGCGAAGCGCTGGGCCAGGAGCGCCTTCTCGGCGGGCGTCGCGCTCGGATGGCGATCCGGATGGTGGAGGGCCGCGAGCTTTCGAAATGCCCGGCGCACGGCCTCGGCGTCGGCACCCGGCGCAAGTCCGAGGATTGCGTACGACGCACGCTCCGGCGCGTCGCTCGGCGGCTCGAGACGACGAGGCTCGGGGCGGCCGGTGCGAGCGCGCGGCCGTCCGTGCAAGAACTCACGCGGCGTGAGCAGTGACCCGCGCCGTCCGCGAGGCGGGCGTCGAACGTGGAAACGCACGAGCGCGTCGCGCAGCTTGAAGAGCGCTTCGAGCCGCGCCCTGAGCTGAGCCCTGAGCGAAGCGTCCAGCAGCGAGGAGTCGACCAGGCGCTCGTCGAGCAGGATCTGTCCCGCCTTCTTGCCGGGTTGCTCGACCAGCTTGCGCAGCAGGATCCGAACCCCTTCGAGACCGATCAGGCCCTCGCGCAGCAGAATTTCCCCGAGCTTCGGCGCGGCGAGCCGGCTCTCGACGCCGTCGATCAACCCGCCGTCGAGGTACACCCGATGCGTTCGCCCTGCGAGGCTGCCGTCCTGCTCGATGAGCTCGAGAACGCCGCTCGCCCCCGCGCGGTGGAGCACGCCGAGCATGTCCCCGAGGGTGGAGAGCTTGAGCCTGCCGGGGAGGTTCATACCTCTCGCCTACCGAATCCGGCGCGATTCGGGCAAGCTTTGGGCTTACGGGGGCGCTACCGCGATCTCGAGCTCGCTCGACACGGGTCGACAGCGCTCGCCCCGGCACGCGACTGCGCGGCCCTGGATGACGACCGAGCCGGCCGCACCTTCCCTCGCGACCAGACCGAATACCGCCTCGGCCCGACTACCGTCCGAGCTCACGGCCGCGGTCACTCGCGAACGCAGCGGCCTCATGTCCTCCGGAGCGCTGCGAACGAGCACGTCCGCCCAACCGAGCCGCTCTCCGCTTGGAGCCGTCAGCTTCACTCGGCAAACCTGCCTCCCGGACCCGGGCTCGGCGCGACACACCGCGCCGAGCGCGAGGCCCTCGTCGGCGCCGGCGTCGGCGGCTGCCAGCGCGAGGCCAAGAGCGACGAGGGCGCGCGCTGCCCGCATCAGTCGGCGCGTGGAGGCGAGTAGAAATCGACCAGCTGAATCGTGGTCGGCGACAGCTCGACCTTCAACCTGCCACGAGTGCCGTACGGATCTCCTCCGATCTGGAAGGCCACCGCCGGGTCCGACTCCACCGTGACGGAGTCGACCAGATAGTCGAACAAACTCTTGGGGTTTTCGTACTCACCCCTCCAGATGTGCTTGAAATGCCCGACGAACTCGATCGGCGAAATCGTCGCGATCCGGAGGTGCATGCGATCCGGGCGTTCCTCGGCATAAGGGAACACTCGAAATCCGTAGCCGTAATACGGGATGGTCGAAAGCCCGCAGAGCCGCATGGGCCCCTCGTACAGCACCTGACCTTCTTCGATGGGGCGGCCCACCAGGCTGCCCTTCGGGCCGATGCGATACGCAGGGCCGCCCGTGTTCGTCACGCGGCAATGAGGCAGGCGACGAAAGACCTGGCCCGGGAGCGAGCGGGTCACGGCGGCGAGCGCGTAGCTCACTTTCCCCGAAGCCACGCGCTTCAGAGGAGTCCGCGCGAGCGCGCCCTTCACGTTCGAGTAGTCCGCGAGGACCTCGGCGTCGGCTCCGAGCCCGCAAAAGGGCGTGATGTAGCCCTCGACCTCGACGAACCTCACCGGGCGGCTACCGGCCTCACCCGTGAGGCGGCGAATGTCGGCCTCCGCTTCCTTGCCCTTCAGATCGCGCGCGCCGACGACCCACGCGAGGGCGTTGCCGGTGCCGAGCTTCAGCAAGCCGAAGCGCGGGAGCATGCCGCCGCGCTTGCGGGCTTCGCGAACCACTTCGGTAACCATCACGGTGAAGGTGCCGTCACCACCGCCCGTGAGCACGGTGTCATAACCACGCACGAGCAGCGTCTTCGCGATCTCGCGCGCGTCCTCGAGGCTCCGCGAGATGAAGAGATCGCCGCCTTCGCTCACCATCTGGTGCAGGGTCGAAATCACCTCTTCTGTGACGTTCCGCGCCCGCCCGTTCACCACCACGGCCACGCGATGCATCGTAGAAGGCATGCGGCTCGGGACTCCGCTGAAAGAGCGTGAATTCGGCCCGTCTGCCCGGCTTTCGGGGCTCGAATCGGGGGGAGAGCTGCCCGGAGAGGCCCCGCGCGGCGGGTCGCTGCGGCGCCCCGCGGCTGAAGCGCCGAAGGGACGATCGGGAGGGCGCTCGGAACTTCCCATCGGCGCATTTGGGGCGGAAAGCCCTCTCGTTGACTCTGTCATCATTTCTCAGAGGCGTGGATACTTGGTATCGCGCCGGTGATTATTATAGGCTGCGCCCGAGTTTCCCGGAGACGCCCGGGCCGCTTTTTCGAGCTCAAGCATGGCCAGCACCAACAAGAAGTCCAGGGGAAAGACAGCCAACGCGAACCGCGAAGGGGCACCGGCGAAAAAGAGCCTGCCGCCTCCTAGTGGTCTCACGCGCAAACCAACCGCTTCGAGCGCCAAGGCCTCGAAGAAGAAGGCTGCCGAGAAGGCCGACGAGGTCGACGAGGCCGAGGCCGCCGACGGTCAGACGATGCCGGCGCCCGGAGAGGGCGACGGCAAGCGTAAATTCAGCCTGCGCGGCGCCGCGCCGTGGGCCGCTCGCCACGCCGCGAAGCAGGCGGCCGAAGCCGCCGAGCGCATGCGTGAGCCTCCCCGCCCGGGCAGCGCTCGCGCGACGTTACGGACGCCGGACCAGGCCGACGAAATCAAGGCCAGAATGAACGCGCTGCACCAAGCGGTCGCGCGGATCCGGGTGCTCCGCAAGAACCTCGCAAACGGGTTCTACGAGATGGGCCTCCTCTTGAAGAACATCTCGGACCAGAAGCTCTTCGAGGCCAAGGGGTACAACTCCTTCGAGACCTTCGCCGAGCGCGAGATCGACCTGCCGAAGAACACGGTGCTCAAGCTGGCTCGCGTGCCGCTCATCTTCCAGGAGTCCGCCGCCCTCGAGTGTGGTCTCGAGGCGACCCTGGCAGCCCTCGACGCTTTCGAAACCAACAAGCGTCCGAAGGTGTCGGGCCGCCGAACGGTGAGTGTGCTACCGCTCAAGCCCCCGCGCTGAGCCCTCTTCGATTGAGGGTCGCAGGGCGGATCCCCCTGACGCTGGTACTTCCGAGGCGCGGTCGCCCGTGAGGTATCGGCGTCAAGGGGACGCGGGAAGCCCAGATGCGATTCATCGACGAGTGTGAGGTTCGAGTCGAAGCCGGTAACGGTGGCCGCGGTTGCGTCGCGTTCCGCCGCGAAAAGTTCGTGCCATTTGGCGGCCCCGCGGGAGGCGACGGCGGCCGTGGCGGGGACGTCGTGTTCGTCGCCGACGAGGGGCTCGGCACGTTGTACGACCTCACGCACCAGCGCCACTTGCGTGCCGATCACGGTCAGCACGGGATGGGCAAGGACTGCTACGGGCACGGCGGCAAGGACCTCGAGGTTCGCGTGCCGGTCGGCACCGTCATCTTCGACGCCGAAACGGGTGAGAAGCTCTTCGAGCTCCTGAAGCACCACGAGCGAGCGGTCGTCGCGCACGGGGGCAAGGGCGGCCGCGGCAACAAGCATTTCGCGACGCCGGTGGACCGCGCTCCACGTCGGGCCGAGCCGGGCGAGCCCGGCGAGAAGCGCGATCTCAGGCTCGAGCTCAAGGTCATGGCGGACGTCGGGCTGCTCGGCTTCCCCAACGTCGGCAAGAGCACCTTCATCAGCTCGGTCAGCCGAGCCCACCCCAAGATCGCCGACTATCCGTTCACGACGCTCGAGCCCCACCTCGGGGTCGTCGTCTTCGGCGCAGAGCGCCGCGGGTTCGGGCGCTCGTTCGTGATCGCCGATATCCCCGGCCTGATTCCGGGCGCGAGCAGCGGCGCGGGCCTCGGCGTCCGCTTCCTTCGCCACCTCGAACGAACGCGCGTGCTGCTGCACCTCGTCACCGCTTCGGACGAGCCGGGGCGCGACCCACTCGACGACTATCGAGTGATCCGCGAGGAGCTCCGCGCGTTCGATCCCACGCTCGCCGAGCACGCCGAAATCGTGGCGCTCACCAAGGCGGACCTGCCCGAGGTGCGCGAAGCTTACCCCGAGCTCAAGGCGCGCTTCGCCGAGCAGGGCATCGAGCTTCACCTCGTCTCGGCGGTCTCTCACGACGGGCTCGAGCCGCTCCTTCATCTGCTCGCTGACCAGGTGGGCGCGGCCGGCGAGGGCGAGCGCTGAGCGGTCCCTTGCTAAGCTCACTCGACCCGCCGCCGTTTCGCACCCGGGAGGGCGCTCCGCACTCCCCTTACCTCTTGATCGCCGACCACGCGGGGCGCGCGCTCCCGCGAGCCCTCGGCGACCTCGGCCTCACCCCGGCCGAGCTCGAGACGCACATCGCTTGGGACATCGGAGTTGCGGGCGTCTCCGAGCGCCTGGCGGCGAAGCTGTCCGCGTTCCTGATCCTCCAGAGCTACTCGCGCCTGGTCATCGACTGCAATCGCCCGCTCGACTCACCCACCTCGATTGCCACGCTGAGCGAGGTCACCGAGATCCCGGGCAACCGCGACCTTACCGAGGAGGCACGAAAGGCGCGCGTCGACGCCGTCTTCCTGCCCTACCACGAGCGCATCGTGGCGGAGCTCGAACGCCGCGCCTCTGCGTCGCAGCCGACCATCCTCATTTCCATGCACAGCTTCACGCCCCGCTTCAAAGGCGTGGACAGGAAATGGCACTGCGGCGTCCTCTACCACCGCGATCCTCGGCTCGCCAAGAGCCTCTTGCCGCTCCTCGAGCGCGAAGGATTCGTGGTCGGCGACAACGAGCCGTACTCCGTCAGCGACCAGACCGACTACGCGATCCCGCGCTACGGAGAGGCTCGAGGCCTCCCCCACGTCGAGCTCGAGATCCGTCAGGACTTGATCGCGTACGAAGCGGGCCAGCTCGAGTGGGCGGAGCGCCTCTCTCGCGCCATCCCCGAGGCAGTCGCGGCTCTTGCTCTCTGAAAGCGCGAGCACGCCGGGCTCGCGGTCTCCGGCGTGCGCCCCCTCGGCAATGAATCAGCCGCCGCCGCCGGCGGCGAAATCGTCGAACTCGTCGAAGTTGTATTCTTCCGGCGCGAGGTTGTCGAAGCGCGTGTACTCCGACGTGAACTTGGTCATGCAGGTCCCCGTCGGCCCGTTACGCTGCTTGGCGACGATCACCTCGGCCATGCCCTTGTCTTCGCTGTCCTTGAAGTAGTACTCGTCGCGATAGATGAACATGATGGTGTCGGCGTCCTGCTCGATGGCGCCCGACTCGCGCAGATCGGAAAGCTGAGGGCGCTTGTCCTTGGTCGTGCGCGTCTCCACGGAGCGGTTCAGCTGGCTGAGCGCCATCACCGGCACCTTCATCTCTTTGGCAAGCTGCTTGAGCCCTCGAGAAAGCTCGCTGATTTCTTGTTCGCGGCTGCCCGCGTCCTTCCTCCCGGACATGAGCTGGAGGTAGTCGATCGCGATCAGGCCGAGCCCCTTGGCCGGCACCGGCGCGTCCCCGCGCTTGATCTCGGCCTGCAAGCGCCGGATTTTCGCGCGCAGGTCGAGCAGAGAAATCGCGGGCGTGTCGTCGAGCCAGAGCGGGTAGCGGCCGAGGCGCGAGGCCGCGTCGGTGAGCTTGCTCCAGGCCTCCCGCGCGACCTGACCGCTCCTGATGTTGGACATGCTGACGCGCGCCTCGGAGGCGAGCAGACGCGAGGCCAGCTGTTCACGCGGCATTTCCAAGGAGCAGAACAGGACGCCGTAGCCCGGCTCTTCCACGGGCGCCTCGAGGTACCCCTCGCGGTTCGGATCTACCGCTACCTGCCGGGGGCGAGCCACGTTCACCGCCAGATTCAAGACGAACGACGTCTTACCCATACCGGGACGACCGGCCACGATGTAGAGGTCGCCGGGGTGCAGCCCCGCGGTCTGCTTGTCGAGCTGCGTGAAACCAGTCTCGATGCCCGTGATGCCGCCGCCGTGGCGCGCCGCGTCCGCCAAGAGCTTGAAGGCCCCGTGGATGGCGTCCTTGACCGGCACGATGCTGGACGTCTCCGGTACGCGCGCGATGTCGAAGATCGCCTGCTCCGCCGAGTCGATGAACAGCTGCACGTCTTCCGTGCCGGCGTAGCCCTCGGCGGTGTAGCGCTGGCAGGTGTTGATGAGCTGCCGCAGTCGCCATTTCTCGCGAATCAGGCGCGCGTGCGCCTCGATGTGCGCCACCGCGGGCGTCGCGTCGCTCAGCTGCGCCAGGTACGGCGTGCCGCCGATCTGGGCCAGGCGGTTCCGGTCGCGCAGCCACGCGGCCACGGAGACGACGTCTACCGGCTTGCTGTTGCTCTTGAGGTCGACGATCGCCTCGTAGATGCGCCGGTTCGCGTCCGCGTAGAAATGGTCCGCCTTGAGGATCTCCTGGACCCGATCGAAGGCGTCCCCGTCGAGCAGCGCCGCGCTGAGGACCGCGGCCTCGGCGTCCAGATCATTGGGAGGGACACGCCCAGCGGTCGGGACCGGTGCGATCTGCTCGCGCTCACGGTCACGCTCACGATCCATGGCCATCATCCGACACCTCGCATCATGCCGCGCCCGGCGGGGGCCGAACACCCCCAGGTAAGACAGACAATGTCACACTCGACCAGCACTGTTTCGTCCACCATCCACACGCGACTTACCCGGAGCTCACTCATACGTTTTCCACAGGGCCCTAAATGCACGAAGCCCCGGAGGCCGTGAGGCGTCCGGGGCGTTCGCTCCTTCAGTACTCAGGGGAGCGCCCGTCTGTCAACGGGCGCCACCCTCGAGGCAGGCGTTCCTCAGCCTGCCTTGCCCTTCTTCACGACCTCGCCCTTCAGCGTCGCGGTCACGGTCCCGTAGAGCTTCAACTGGACCTCGAACGGACCAAACTGGCGGATCGGCTCCTTCAACTGGAGCTTCTTGCGGTCGATCTTCACGCCAGCGGCAGAGAACGCGTCTTCCAGGTCCTTGGCGGTCACGGACCCGTACATCTTGTGCTCTTCGCCCGCAGCCGCGCGCTCGACCTTCACGCTCACGGCCTCGAGCTCCTTCTTCGTCGCTTCGGCCTTGACCTGCTCTTCGGCGGCGCGGACCGCAGCGTGCTTCTTCAGCTCTTCCACGCGGGCGAGGTTGCCCGCCGTGGCCGGCAGCGCGAGGCCGCGCGGCAGGAGGAAGTTACGTGCGAAGCCGGCGCGGACCTTCACTACTTCGCCGCCGGTGCCGAGGTTGTCGACGTCGGCCTGGAGCAACACCCGAACGTTGTTAGCCATGGTTCGGTTCTCCTCAATCGTTGGAGGTGAACGGCAAGAGCGCGATGGTGCGCGCGCGCTTGACGGCGAGCTGAACGGCTCGCTGGTGC
>JAEZYO010000198.1 GCA_023419055.1 Pseudomonadota bacterium
AAGCGCAGGTCGGTGACGAGGTGCGCGAGATAGCAGCTCTATTCCCGGACCGAGCGGATCACGACGAGATCGCCGCTGCCGATGTCCGGTACACGATCGGTTGGGACCTCGCCTACAGCGACGAGACCTACAACGCGCGGTGCGTGATCGCCGAAACTCTCGCGCGGGCCGCACGAGGGATCGTCTACGAGCTGGCAGAAGATCGTATCGTCTGGAGCTCGTTCGAGTAGGGGGCAACCACGAGAGCGGGCGGATTGCGCGAAAGCGTTATTGATGAGATCGGCGCAAGGCGATGATGATGACAATCGGCAGCTGGTACGGTTGATGGACGGCCGGCTCGGCTGTAGCTCTTTCGAGTGACTCTCTCGGAGGAACTGGTCTAGCTTTTGCTGACGCTGGCCTCTGAGCGACGGATCAGAAGGGCATCATCGGTCGCATGGTGCCGCCCTCGCAAGTCGCCAGTCTGAAGGTCCAGGGGTACACTTGGGTGCCTTATGCGACACCCGTCGGGCAGTTCGAAGGGATATCCGGACGCTGGGTGAAACTTCCGGAAAGCGGGAATCTCCAATGAATCAGCGATTGAGCGAAGATATCGCGACGTTCCACCGGAGCTTCGGGGCGATCGCGGACGACTTCGAGGACTTCGAGCCCGAGATCGCCAACCTCCTCGACTTGAGTCAAGCAGAGTACGACGACTTTCTCGACCACCGTGCTGCTACAGAGTACGGGCAACTGTTCGCGAGGTTTCGCCACTTCGCGCTGACCGAGCTGATCCCAGCCTATGTCAGCGTTTCTGAGTCCGATAGAGCGGGCATTCTCGAGGCGATGGGCGAGAGCTTTCGGGCTCGCCTCGAGCTCTGGTCCCTCATCGGAGAGTACCGATGGCGCTTGCAGAAGGCGCGGTCCGGCGAGCACGAAGAGCTGCTCCGAACGTTGCTGAAGTTGGCCGTCCTCGACGAACGGGATCTCGACCAAGTGGCCACCGCGCACATTCTGACCAGCGTCTGGGGAGACGCGCAAGACACGGGCTCGATCCGGCCAGGTACTTCGCGGAGGCGGCGGAGCTGGCTGGCACGTCGAAGTTGCAGCACGGTGAGGCCGCCCGAGACGTGCTTCTCAATTTCGAGCCGTACATCTACTGCGGGTAGGCGATGGAGGTTGACCTTGTCCGTCAGCTACGAGCACCCAGGAGGATCCGTTCAAACCGATCCGAAGCTCGAAGAGCTCAAGCACTACATCGTGGATCTGCCCACAGAGTACTGGAATTCCGGCTCCGGCAACGCGACCCTGTCACACAGCAACGGCGCGCTCCTGCTCGTCCTTCCGAATCTCCAGCACGGCGTCTACCTGAAGTATTTCCGCGATCGAAATCGGACGGATGACGTCTGGCTGTCGCTCGCCGATCCCCATGCGCTCGACCGAGGGGTGGGGTGCGGAGAGGAATGGTATGCCTCGGTGGGGCTCTTTCTGAGTCCGCGGCTCGCCTGGTCGGCGGTGAGCGACTTCTGTGAGACCGGCGGCATGAGCGACCAGATCGAATGGACCAGGCCGTCTGCCATCCCCGAGGGTGGGAATTGGTGAGAGGGTGCGGGCGCCGAGCAGCATGAATTCGATGGACGACCAGATGCTTGACGTTCGAAGAGGTGGGTTGTCGCATCTGGAGGAAGCGCTCGTGCTCCGGCTGCGAACGCGGGGGACGTTCTCGAGAGCGACGCGCTCGTGGACAGCGCTGCGAACGTGCCCGCACTGAAGCGCCTGCTCTCGAGCCCCGCCGGCACCTGGCACGCTCTGAGCGATTGGCTCGGCAAGAGGACAGCCGGTGAAACCATGGTGACCTGGCTGGCGGCCCCCGGCGGAGAGCAGGGCTACCGCATGGTCATCTTCCACGAGCTTTCGAGCGCCTGGCTCGGCTCGGCGCATGTCAACGTCGAAGCGTTGAACCGAGGAGAGCCGGCGAATTGAAGACCAGGATTGGACGAGGCGATGCCGCTCGCCAGCGGCCGTTGCGGAAAGGGCCCGTGAATGCTAGCGGGGGGCGATGAATTTGGCCGCCGCCGGCAAGAGCTCAGCGCCGACGCTCACCCTCCCCGTGGAGCGAGGTGGGAAGTTCGTGTTCGAGTTCGGAGATACCTCCTTCGAGGTGGATCCGGCGCTGGGCGCGCGGGTCACGTCGTGGAAGCTCGACGGGGCGGAGCTCCTGACGGGACCCGATGTGGACCCTGGCAACTTCGGGTCCACGTTCTGGCCGAGCCCGCAGAGCGCTTGGGACTGGCCGCCCCCCGCGGAGATCGACCACCTGCCGTACGACGGTGGCCTTCGCGGCGCGACGGTGACCCTCAAAAGCCAAACCAGTCCGTCCCTGGGGCTCGGGGTGACGAAGTCGTTCACGCCGGATCTGGTGAAGGGCGGCGTGATCGTCGAGTACACGCTCGAGAACCGCGGCTCGCAGGTGACGCGCGTGGCGCCGTGGGAGATCACGCGTTTGTTTCCTCGCGGGATGTGCTTCTTTCCGACGGGTGGGGCGCCGTACACGAACCACCTAATCCTGCCCGAGAACGCCGACGTCGCCGGGGTGACGTTCGTCCCGTACGACGCGGCCAAGATCTCGAGCCACCAGAAGCTCTTCGCCGACGGGCGGGGCGGTTACCTGGCGCACGCGGATCCGAGCGCCCGGGCGCTGATCGTGAAGGTGTTCGAGGACATCACTGCGGCGCAGGCGGCCCCGGGTGAAGGCGAGATCGAGATCTATTTCGACGGGCAGCGGGGTTACATCGAGCTCGAGCAGCAGGGGGCGTACGCCGAGCTCGCTCCGGGTCAGGCATTTTCGTGGAAGGTCGGCTGGTACCTCCGTAAAATCCCGGAGTCCGTGGCCGTAGTGGCCGGGAGCGCCGAGCTCGTGGCGCTCGCTGCTTCCGTGGCCGCGCGCTAGCGCGCTTCGAGACATCGTGATCAAGGGTCCACTCCCACAGGGTTCGCCTGTCGCTCCCGCGGACGTCGTCTTGACGTTCCTCGAAAGCTTGGGGCGAAGGTCCGAGGCCGAGCTTTACCTCAAGCTCTTCCACAAGCTCCCCAAAGAGAGCTTCGCGATCATCGCACCCGGCGCGCCGGTGCTGCGTTACGGCCTCGGCTCGGTGGTGGAGCAGCTCAAGTTCCTCGCCGATCTGGATCTCGCGGCTCCTGTGTTGCTCGGCTTGTTCGATCCGGAGTCGGGCGCGGCGAGCTCGGAGCGGCTCGTGAAGCGGCTACCCGCCGTCGGCCTCGAGGCGTCGCCGCACGCCGCGGACGAGCCCGACGTCTGGATGCGAGTGCGCGAAGAGCTACGCCAGGGCCGGGTGCCGGTGCTGCATTTCTCGCCCGCCGAGGGCATGGGGCTGCGAGAACGGCTGACGGAGGTCGCGGAGCTTTGCGGCGCGCTCGGCACGCGAAAGTTCGTGCTTCTCAGGCGTCGCGGCGGCCTCGGCAGGCGCAGCGAGCGCTTGCCCGAGGTCGGCGGCGGCACGAGCCAGAGCGTCGCGGGCGGCAGCGGCAAGCTCTCGGTCATCAACCTCCACACCGCCCAAGCTTTCAACAAGCTCTTGCCCAAGCGCGACTTCGAGCTGCTCGAGACCGCGCGGCAGCTCATCGATCAGGTGGAGCCGCTTCCGCTGCTCGTCAGCGTGACGTCGCCGCTCAACCTGCTGAAAGAGCTCTTCACCGTGAAGGGCGCCGGCACGCTGATCAAGCGCGGCGCGCAGGTCGGGCGCTTTCACTCGTATGCGGACCTCGACGTCGAGCGTTTGAAGGCCCTCCTTCAGGCGAGCTTCCAGAAGCCGCTCGATCCGAACTTTTTCGAGGACCCACCCGTTGCGGTGTACCTGGACGCCGAATATCGCGGCGCGGCAATCCTCACGACGGGCAGCCACGTGCCGTACCTCTCGAAGTTCGCGGTCTTGCCCGAGGCGCAGGGCGAAGGCATCGGGAACGACCTCTGGTTCGCGATGAGCCGCGATTTCCCGTCTCTCTACTGGCGGACTCGACCGGACAACGCCATTGCCGCCTGGTACGCGACCGTCTGCGACGGCATGGTCCGGCGCAAGCAGTGGCTCGTGTTCTGGCGCGGCCTCGATCCCAGCCGGATCCCGGAAATCATCGCGGACGCCGAGGCTCGTCCTGCGGATTTCAAGCCGCCCGGCGAGCCGGTACCCGCGTCGCCGCCGGAAAATTCTCGCTGACTTTGCCGCGAAATGACCGAAACGTGACGCCTCGGCGGACGCTGGTAGCTACCATTCGACCGCACTCATGGCCGTGATCCTGAGCTTCTTCGTCGCGCATTGGATGTCGTCGGTCTTCTGTCAGACCTTCTTCCTCCATCGCTACGGCGCCCATCGTCAGTTCACTATGTCCAAGGGGTGGGAGCGCTTCTTCCACCTGCTCACGTACCTGACTCAGGGTCCGAGCTTCTTGAACCCGCGGGCGTACGCGATCTTGCATCGCATGCACCACGCGTTCAGCGACACCGAGCGCGATCCGCACTCGCCCTTCTTCCACACCAACGTCGGCACGATGATGTGGGCGACGAAGCACAAGTACGACGACTTCGCGTACAAGCGCGTCGAGCCGGAAGCGCGCTTCGACGGCGGCACTCCCGAGTGGCCCTTCCTCGACAAGCTGAGCCAGTCGTGGGCCACGCGCATCGCCTGGGGCGGCGCGTACAGCCTGGTGTACTTCGCGTTCGCGCCGAGCGCCTGGTGGTTCCTGCTCTTGCCCGCGCACTTCATCATGGGCCCCATCCACGGCGCGATCGTGAACTGGGGCGGCCACAAGTACGGCTATCGGAACTTCGACAGCGAGGACAAGTCGCGGAACACGCTCGTGTTCGACTTTCTCACGCTGGGTGAGCTCTTCCAGAACAATCACCACGAGTTCTCGATGAGCCCGAACTTCGCGGCCCGTCGCTTCGAGCTCGACCCCACCTACCCGATCATCGTTCTGCTCTCGAAGCTCGGTATCATCCAGAACCTGAGCCCACAGCGCGGCCGCTACCCGCACGTGCGTAGGGCCTCGGAGGAGCTCGCTCCCTCGGCCGCTCCGGCGCCTTTGCCCGCCGCCGTGGACGAGGTCGTTCCGGCCGAGTGAACGCTCAGTAGAACTGGGTTGCCGAGCCGGGCACGCTCGACAATGCTTCGCTCCCGGTGTTCTACGTCTTCCTGATCCTCGTCGGCATCCTGGCCGTCGGCGTGTACCTGCTCTTCATCTTCAGCCAGGTGCCCGGCGCGAAGGAGCAGCGCCTCGGCGTGCTCGAGCCCCTGCCCGCCGACCTCGGCAAGTGGAAGATCGACGAGGATTCGCCCGAGGCCGCCTCGGCGAAGCGCGAGGGCCAGGTGCGCGAGGTGCGTGTCCTCCACTACGAGGGCACGGGCTTCTCCCACGGCCGCCTCGTCGAGCAGGTGCGCTACAAGAACGCCGAGACCCACGAGATCGTACGGGTCGAGCCCGAGCGCGAGATCAAGCGCAAGCGCGTGAAGAAGGGCGCGGCTTAGCCGCGGCAGGCCCCATCGAGCGCGAGCCGGGGTCCTTCGGAACGCCAGGGTCGCCGCCGGCCTCTCACCTTTGTTTCCGGGACGTTCCAAGCCATCCCTCCCCGGCCCGGCAGGCTGGCGCTCCAGATCGAGACAGTCGGGACCAAGTCTGCCCGTCGACTGAGACTTGTCAGCCGGGGGAGGGTGAGCGAGTGAAGAGTCATGGCCGACTGGACCTTGAAGAAGCTGTCGTCGTTCACCCCGCCTCCCGGGCCCGTGATCACTTGCGTGATGGACGGCGTCGGACTCGGAGCGAAGGACGAAGCGGACGCGGTCTTCCTCGCGCGCACTCCGAACCTCGACTGGCTCACGCAGAACGCGCTCTACACGACGCTGAGCGCCCACGGCGTGGCGGTGGGCATGCCGTCCAACGCCGACATGGGCAACAGCGAGGTCGGGCACAACGCGCTCGGCGCGGGCCGCGTGTACGATCAGGGCGCCAAGCTCGTGCAGAACGCCGTCGATGACGGCGAGCTGTTCCGCAGCGAGGCGTGGAAGAAGACCACCGGGCGCGTGCGCGAGACGGGCCAGCCCCTGCACTTCATCGGCCTGCTCTCGGACGGCAACGTGCACTCGCACATCGGTCACCTGAAGGCGATGCTCCAGAAGGCAGACGCCGATGGCGTGCAGAGCGCGCGCGTTCACGTGTTGCTCGACGGGCGCGACGTCCCCGAGACCAGCGGGCTCCTCTACCTCGACGATCTCGAGACCCTGCTCACCGCGCTCCGCGACAAGGGCCGCGACTACTGGGTCGCTTCCGGCGGCGGTCGCATGAAGGTGACCATGGATCGCTACGAAGCCGAGTGGCACATGGTCGAGACCGGCTGGAAGACGCACGTGCTCGGCGAGGGCCGCCTCTTCGGCAGCGCGCGAGAAGCCGTCGAGACCTTCCGCGACGAAACGCCTGGTATCGGCGATCAGAACCTGCCCGCTTTCGTCGTGCGCGGCTCGGACGGCAAAGCGGTAGGCCCGATCCGCGACGGCGCGGCCGTGATCTTTTTCAACTTCCGCGGTGATCGCGCGATCGAGATCACGCAAGCGTTCGAGCAGGAAGCCTTCGACAAGTTCGCTCGCGGACCGCGACCCGACGTCGTCTACGCCGGGATGATGCAGTACGACGGCGATCTCAAGCTGCCGAACCTGTTCCTCGTCTCCCCGCCGCACATCACCGAGTCTCAGGGCGAGTACCTGGCCCGGAACGGCGTGAGCCAGCTCGCCATCAGCGAGACGCAGAAATACGGACACGTGACCTATTTCTGGAACGGGAACCGCTCCGGCAAGTTCGCCGAGAACGAGACCTACATCGAGATCCCGAGCGACACGTTGCCCTTCGACGAGCGTCCGTGGATGAAAGCGGCGGAGATCACCGATCGCCTGCTGCTCGAGCTCGCGAGCGGCAAGTACCGGGCGGCGCGCCTGAACTACGCGAACGGCGACATGGTCGGGCACACCGGCCACCGCGACGCGACCATCCTGGCCGTCGAGGCGGTGGATCTCGAGCTCGCCCGCCTGATGCGCTTCGTCGAGCGAGCGAAGGGGATCCTGGTGGTGACCGCCGATCACGGCAACGCCGACGAGATGTACGGCCGCAAGAAGGACGGCTCGATCGAGCTCGAAAACGGCAAGCCCAAGCCGAAGACGAGCCACACGCTGAACGCGGTTCCGTTCGCGATCTACGCTCCGACCCTGAAAGGGCTCGCGCTCGATCCGAGCGTGGCCAAACCCGGCCTCGGCAACGTCGCCGCGACCACGTTCAACCTGCTGGGCTTCCAGGCGCCCGCCGACTACCTGCCGTCGCTGCTGTCGCTCGCGTAACACGAGACTCAAAGGGGCGGCCCCGATGGGTGCCGCCCGAGTTTCCGGAGTCGGCGGCGCCAATGCCCGCTCGGTCTCCCACGAGTTCCCGAGCGACATGGACAGCGCGGGGGCCTTCGTCTAAGGTTCTCCGCGCACTGGCGTTCGGGAGCAGTGCTCGAGGCGAACCGGCCCAACGGTTCGGTGGGTATGTCACCAGCATCGGGTCTCTACGAAGGGCTGCTCGGGTCTCACCCGCTGCCGCATTGCGTGCTGGGTCCCGACGGTCGGCTCGTCTTCGCGAATCGCGCGTATGAGGCGCTCTTCGGAAGCGCGCTACCCCGCCTGGACGATCCCGGCGCGAGGGCTCGGCTGTCGGAGGCGCGAGAGCGCGTGCTCGAGGGTGAAGCGCCCGAGCTCTCGTCGATGGCGCTCTTGGCCGTCGACGGTCGCCGCCTCCACGTCACGTCCAGGCTCTATCGGGTGCAGGCGGAGCAAGAGCGGCACGTCGTCGTCGTCTTCGAGCACGTCGCGGAGCTCTTCCATGGTGAGGATGATCTGCGCATCCACGCCGAGCTCCTGAACCGCATGACCGAAGCCGTCACGCTGAGCGACGATCACGGCGTGATCGTGTATGCCAACCAGGCCGCGGAACGGATGTTCGGCTACGGGCCACGCGAGCTCGTCGGAAAGCCCGCGTCCATCAAGGCCTGCGCGGATACCGGCGCGCGCATCGAGCAGGTGACGGCGGAGCTGCGCGCTCACGGGCACTGGGCCGGCGAGTGGCTGAACGCTCGCAAAGACGGCAGCCGGTTCTACACGCGTACGCGGATCACCGCACTGAATCGTCACGGCAAGCCCCACTGGCTCAGCGTTCAAGAGGACATCTCGTTCGAGGTAGCGGCCCGTCAGCGGAGCCAGGAGCTCGCGGAGCTCTTGGCCTTCCGTGAAGAGCAGCTGCGCCTGATCACGGACGCGATGCCCGCGATGATCGGCTACGTGGGGACGGACCTCCGCTACCGCTTCGCGAACGCCAATTATCGCAAGTGGTTCGGCCTCGAACCGTCGCAAATCGTCGGCCTGCACATGCGCGAGCTCTTGGGCGACGGCTACCCCCCGATGGAACAGCACATCGCGCGCGCTCTCGCGGGTGAAACGGTGAGCTACGAGCGACCGTTCGTCGCTCGTGACGGCGTGTCGTACACCATGCAGCCGAACTACATCCCGGACTTCGACTCGAACGGCAGGCTGCGGGGGATCGCTATCCTGGTGCTCGACGTGACGGACCGCCGGCGCGCGGAGATGGCCGTCGAAGACGAGCGGCGCCGCTTCGAGACCGTCTTGATGGAGGCGCCGGCCGCGATCAGCGTGCGCGGTCTGGACCGCACGTTCTCGGTCGTCAACCCCGTGTACCAGGCGGTCATGGGGTGCAAGGACCTGGTGGGACGTACGGCGCGAGAAGCGCTGCCGTTCCTGGAGCGCCAGGGATACGCGGACCTGCTGGACGAGGTGTTCACGACCGGCGCGCCGATGAGCCTGCACGAGGCGCGGCTCGAGCTCGAGAGCTCGGTCCAGGGCAAGACCCAGCGCTACTTCAATCTGAGCTACCAGCCGATGCGCGACGCGGACGGGCACGTGGACTCCGTGGTCACTTTCGCCGTCGACGTCACGGAGCTCGTGGAGTCACGCCGCCGCGCGGAAGCGCTCGCCGCAGAGGCAGCGGCTGCCAATCGCGCCAAGGACGAGTTCATCGCGATGCTGAGCCATGAGCTCCGGAACCCGCTCGCGCCCATCCTCTCAGCCGTGGAGTTGATGGGCTTGACCCCTCATGGTCCATTCGAGCGCGAGCGATCCATCATCGAACGGCGCGTTCGCGACTTGACGCGGCTCGTGGACGACCTGCTCGACGTATCGCGGGTGGCGCGCCAGAAGCTCTCCGTCGAGCACCGCACGGTGGACCTCGGAGCCTGTCTATCCATGGCGGTCGAGGCGGTGAGGCCCCTGCTCGCTCAGCGCCGGCACGCCTTCTCGTTCGAGATGAATAAGGACCTGTACGTCGACGGGGACGCCCTGCGCCTGCAGCAGGTGTTCGGCAACCTCCTGACCAACGCGGCGAAGTACACGCCCATGGGCGGCAGCGTCGCGCTCTCCGTGGCGCGCGCGGGTGATCACGCCAAAGTCGAGGTTCGCGATTCGGGAGTGGGCTTGAGCGCCGAGATGCGCGACCGCGTGTTCGAACCGTTCGTGCAGGCGGAGCGCCCGCTCGATCGCGCCGAAGGTGGCCTCGGTCTCGGCCTCGCCATCGTTCGTGGCCTGGTCGAGATGCACGGCGGAAAGGTCGAGGCGCGGAGTGAGGGAGAGGGCCGCGGCAGCACCTTCGTGGTGACGCTGCCCCTCGCTGCCCAGCGACTCCAGCCGAGCGGAGCCGTCGCAGCGGACCCGCGTGCTTCGCGCCGGGCCCTGCGCTCGCGTCAGATCTTGCTCGTGGACGACAACGTCGACGCCGCGAACGTGTTGGCAGCCGCCCTCACCTTGCTCGGTCACAGCGTGCAGACCGCACACGACGGGCCTTCCGCGCTCAGCGTGCTCGAAACCTACTCTCCCGAGATCGCGCTGCTCGACATCGGGCTCCCCGGGATGGACGGCTACGAGCTCGCTCGCCGCATCCGCGAGCGCGAGGCACCTCCCCTCCTGATGGCGCTCACCGGCTATGGCGACGTGGCGGCTCGACGCGCGAGCACGAGCGCGGGCTTCGAGCGACACCTCGTCAAGCCGGTCAAACTAGAGGCGCTGGTCGAGCTCCTCGAGCAAATCGGGTGAGACGGACTCTCGAACGCTCGAGCCCGACGTGGAAGAGGTCGCAGCTCTCGGGCCGCCGGCTTCACGGCAAGTCCACGAACAGGATGGCCATGCCGAGCGCACTCGCGAGGGCGCTCCCACCGCCGCGGTGCCGAGACCGACGAGGACGAGGACGACACGGAGCAACGCAGACCAAGAACTACTCGAGCGGGACTTCGAGCCCGACGATGCGCATCACTCGCAGCGCGTTCCCTGCGCGCACCGGCCCCTGGCGGAGCTGATAGTCGAACGTCATCTTCCCGTCCTCCACCGTCTCGCGGAAGTGGACGAGGCGCACCTTCTCCATCAGCTCGGGAGTCAGGCGGCAGAGCTCGGTGTCGTGCGTCGAGATAGCGCCGATGGCGCCGTGCTTGATGAGCTCGGCGAGCACCCAGCGCGCACCGATCTGGCGCTCGCGTGAGTTCGTGCCGTGCAAGATCTCGTCGAGCAAGAAGAAGACGGGGAGCGAGCCGTTCGTGCCATCGAGAGCGGCCTTGAGCTTCGACACCTCGGCGTAGAAGTGGCTGACCCCCTGCTCGAGTGAATCGGAGACGCGGATACTGGTACGGAGCGCGAGGCGCGACAGCTTGAGCTGCTGCGCACAGACCGGCGCGCCGGCGAGCGCCATGGCGACGGCGAGGCCCATCGAGCGCAGCATGGTGCTCTTGCCGGACATGTTGGAGCCCGTGACCAGGAGCGCCTCACCGGGCGAGCCGAAGCTCGCGTCGTTCGCGACGCGCCGATCCGCAGGGAGCAGCGGGTGCGCGAGCGCGGTCGCCTCGAAATGAGCGGGGGCGTCGTCCACCTTCGGGAAGGTCGTGCCCGGCTCGTCGTGCAGGAACGCGGCGAAGGCCGAGAGCGCCTCGAACTCGCCGATGGCCTCGAACCAGGAGCGGAGCTCCTTGCCCGCGCTCGCCTGCCATGACTCGAGCGCGAGGGTGCACTGGTTGTCGTAAAGGAGGAAGAGATCCGCGAACGGGTGAATGAGCCCGTTGTGACGCAGATCGAAGTAGCCCACGATGCGCTCGAAGCGCGCCATCAGCTGCGAGGGTGTCTCGCCGGTGCGGCCGAGCCGCTGGCGAATTTCGGTGAGGAGCGGCGCCTTCGCGGAGAGGCTCTCGAGCAGGCGCAGCATCGCTCCGTAGCGCAGGAACGCACCCTCGTGCTTCGAGACCGCGGTGAAGGCGCGCGTCGCGTCCGCGCGCGTGGCGCCGAGCACGAGGAGCTGCAGGATCAAGAGAGCCAAGAACGGGATGGGCGTGAACCCGTACATGTAGGCGAGCAGCGCGGCGATGGTGATCGGGGGGAGCACCCGGGTCGCGATCACGAACACCCTCTTCTCGCTGAGCGTCGGCTTGCTCTCGGCCCAGTGCAGGAGCGAGGCCGTGTCCGCCGGCCGGCGGAGCACGCGCTTGTCACCGGCGGAGGAGCGCGCGTGCTCGATCACGCCGAGCGCGAGCGCCTCGAACTCCTGGCGAAGCTCCAGGTTCTCCGCGAGCTCCCGGACCGCCTCCTGGCGGCGCTCGATGACGCCAGGCTCGGGCGGCGTGGTCGACTTGAGCCAGCTCGACAGCGTGCGCTGGCCGAAGCTCGTGCGGGCGACGCCCAGGCGCTGGAAGAGCGAGGCGTGACCGAAGAGATCGATGTCGGAGGCGAAGGGGTGCTTGGGCTCGTTGAAGAGCGCGCCGTCGTCGGGGAGCTCGCGGAAGCGCCCGCTCACGCGCAGCACCGCGTCGGCATTGATTTCGGCAGAGCGCGCGGCGGCCTGCTCGCGGCGCTCCACCTTGCCGTGCCACACGACGAAGCCGGCGAACGCCACCAGCGAAGCCAGCGCCACCGCGGTCGAGATCTGGGGCGACTGCCCGATCAGGACCAGGATGCCCGACACGACGAGCGTGCCGAAGGCGAGTCCGCGCAGGTTACCGATGGTGCGCGAGAGCGCGCCCAGGCGGTCGGTCTCCGCCTGGAAGCGCTTCTGACGCTCGCCGTAGAGGGTCGCAAGTTCGAGGGTGGTCTTGACGGTGGAGCTCATGCGCCGAGCAGTCGATTGACGACGGGGGCGATGCGCTCGAGCGGGGCGACGGTGTCGACGACGCCGAGCTCGAGGGCCGCCTTGGGCATCCCATAGACCGTCGAGGTGGACTTGTCTTGTGCGATGGTCGCACCCCCGGCCGCTTTCACGGAGGCGAGGCCGCGCGCGCCGACTTTACCCATGCCCGTCAGCACGATCCCGAGGCAGCGCGCGCCGAAATGCTGCGCCGCCGAGGCGAGAGTGACGTCCGCCGCCGGCCGAACGCCGTGCACCGGAGCGCTGTCGGTCAGGCGCAGGCGCCCACCGCGATCGATGAGCAGATGCGAGCCGCCCGCCGCGACGTAGGCGCGCCCCGGCTCGAGCGCGAGCGAGCTCGGGTGGTCCCGATCTACCTCGCACACCGGGTACCCGCTCCGCTCGGCGAGCTGATCGGCGAGCGCGCGCGTGAAGCCCGCCGGCAAGTGCTGCACGATCACGAGCGAGGTCGAGAGCTCGGCGCGCCCGAGCGCGAGCGCGGGCAAGACCTTCACGAGCGCCGCGGGGCCGCCGGTCGAGCTCGCGATCACGACCAAACGATGACCGCTCGGCAG
>JAEZYO010000294.1 GCA_023419055.1 Pseudomonadota bacterium
CGCTACTTCCCCGGGCGCGGACTTTTACCCCTGCGCCAGGCGGCAGCTCGCTGGTACGAGCGGCGCTACCACGCGCGCTTCGAGCCCGATCGCGATCTCATCATCACGATGGGTGCCAAGGAGGGCATCAGCCACCTGTGCCTCGCGATGCTCGACGTGGGCGACGTCGCGATCGCTCCCGACCCTTGTTACCCGATTCACGCCGGTGCTCCGCTGATCGCCGGCGCCACGGTGGAGCTTTACCCGGCGCGCGCGGACGTTCCCGCCGCTCGCGCGGTGGCGCAGGCCATCGAGCGAGTGAAGGCGCGCGGCAAGAAGCCGAAGCTCGTGATCGCGAACTACCCGCAAAACCCGACCGGGCTCGTGATTTCGAAGGAAGAGCTCGGCGATCTCGCGCGCGTCGTGCGGGACGCGGGCGCGTTCCTCTTGCACGACCTCGCCTACGCGGATCTGGATTTCCACGCGCGCTTCGCGCCCAGCATCTTCGACTGTGGCTTGCCGCCCGAAGAGGTGAAGGCCTTCGGCATCGAGGCCGTCTCGATGTCCAAGAGCTACAACATGCCCGGCTGGCGCATCGCGTTCATGGCCGGCAACGATCGCCTGATCGCAGCCCTCGCGCATTTGAAGACGTACCTCGATTACGGCACCTTCGCGCCGCTCCAGTACGCGGCGGCCTGGGCGCTCGATCACGGCGACCGCTTCACGAACGAGATCCGCGACCTCTACAAGCAGCGCGCGACGGCGCTCGTCTCGGGGCTGCGCGGCGCGGGGTGGCCCGGCGTCACCGAGCCGAGCGGCACGATGTTCATCTGGGCGCCCATCCCGCCTTCGCTCGGTTCGAACTCGATGGACGCGACCACGCGCCTGATCGAGAGCGCTCACGTGGGGGTCGCGCCCGGCGTCGGCTTCGGCCCGGGCGGTGACGGCTACGTGCGCTTCGCGTTGATCGAGGATCCGCCGCGCATCGCACAGGCGTGCGAGCGCATCGGCCGCCTTCTCGCCAGCAAGGCGGCGTGAGCGCCCTCAGCGCGCGACGCCGTGCGCGTCCATGAGTGACTGGGCCGCTTTCAAGACGGAAGCGGCCGGCCCGGCGCCGCCTCTGAAGCACAGGCGCGCGTAGTAGCAGCCCTCGAGCAGCAGCATGAGGCCGTCCCCCAGGGCCTCAGGATCACGCGCCTTCATCTGACGTGAGAGCTTGCGCAGGCGCTCGCGGATTTCGGCTTTGTAGGCCTGAACGATGGAGCCGAGCGTGCGGTCGTCGTCGGAGAGCTCGACCGCCGCGTTCCCGAGCGCGCAGCCGCGGCCGAGCTTACAGCCGGAGTCGGCCTCGGAGCGGCTCGGCGTGCCGAAGACCTTGAAGAGCGCCTCGACCTGCTTGCGAGGAACGCCCTCGTACGGCGCCGTCGTCTCGTCCCAGAACTGCCAGTAGGCTCGCTCCTCCTCCCGGAGGTACTCGGCGACGAGCTCCTCCTTCGAGGAGAAGTTCCGGTACAGGCTCATCTTGTTCGTTCCGGCGTCGCTCGCGATCGTGTCCACGCCGACCGCGTGGATGCCGTGACGATAAAAAAGGTCGGCCGCGGTCTCGAGGATCCGCTCTCGCACGCGAGGTTTCTCTGCCGGTGAGGCGGCAGCCTTCTTGCCTCGCGCCTTGGTCATGGTGCGCAGCACCTTGACGCTGCGAGGCGGGGCCCTAGTGATGTGACTGACCGGTAACTCACTCAGCAGAACGTGATTCGGTTTCGATTCCGTGTCAAGGCGCGCCCCCGCAGCGTCGAGGGCGAAGGTGTGTTCCGAGTCTGGGAGTTTCGTATGGCGACCGGGAAGCTCGTATTCGCAATCAAGCTCGCGTCTCTTTTGGCCGTTTCGGCTTCGACTCTGACAGGCTGCAGCCGCTCGCAGGCGGCGACCGACGCCGCTCCTCCACCCCCGAAGGTGACGGTCGCGGAGGTCATCGCGCGCCCGCTCGAGCAGTGGGGAGAGTTCACCGGCAGGCTCGAAGCCGCCGAGAGCGTCGAGATTCGGCCGCGGGTCAGCGGCTTCGTGGACTCTCTGCACTTCACCGAAGGCGCGCGGGTCGAGAAGGGGCAGCTGCTGTTCCAGATCGATCCGCGACCGCTCCAGGCCGAGGTGAGCCGCCTCGGCGCCGAGCTCGAACAACGCAAGGCCGCGCTCGAGCTCGCGAACGCCAACTACGCACGCGCCGAGCGGCTCTTCGCCGAAAAGGTGATCACGGAGCAGGAGGTCGACCGGCTGCGAGCCGAGGCGTCGACCTCTCGCTCGGCGCTCGGCGCGGCCCGGGCGTCGCTCGAGGCGGCGCGGTTGAACCTGGATTTCAGCCGGGTGCGCGCGCCGATTTCCGGGCGTGTGTCGCGCGCCTTGATTCGACCCGGGAACCTCGTGACCAGCGCGAGCTTGCTCACGACGGTCGTCTCGGAAGATCCCATTCACGCCTATTTCGACGCCGACGAGCAGACCTTCCTCGCCTTCACCCAGCAATCGAAGGGTGGCCAGGCGCCGGCCTACCTCGGGCTCATCAGCGAGCAGGGGCACCCGCACGAGGGTAGGCTCGATTTTCTCGACAACCGGCTCGACCCGAAGACCGGCACGATCCGCGCACGAGCGAGCTTCGAGAACCCGAACGGGGCCTTCACTCCGGGGCTCTTCGCGCGCCTCAAGCTGGCCCTCTCCGAACGCCGCCCGGCGATCTTGATCGACGATCGCGCGGTCGGCACCGACCTCGGCAAGCGCTTCGTGCTCGTGCTGAAGGCGGACGAGACGGTCGACTACCGGAGCGTGAAGCTCGGGCCCCTCGTCGACGGCTTGCGCGTGGTGAAGGAGGGTCTCGCTCCGAGCGACGTGATCGTGAAAAACGGTCTCTCGCACGTTCGGCCCGGCATGCGGGTGACGCCCACTGTCGCCCCGATGCAACCCGAGCCCGCCGGAACGGCAGCCGCAGCGGCCAAGTAGACCAAGGACTTTGCCATGAATTTCTCGGCGTTCTTCGTGCGTCGGCCGATCTTCGCGGCCATGCTCTCTCTCGCCATCGTGCTTTGCGGCCTGCTCGCGCTGCCCAAGCTGCCGATCAGCGAGTACCCCGAGGTCGTGCCGCCCACGGTGGTGGTGCGCGCGATCTATCCCGGCGCGAGCCCCGACGTGATCGCCGAGACGGTCGCGTCGCCCCTCGAGCAGGCGATCACCGGCGTCGAGGGCATGCTCTACCAGTCGTCGCAGGCCACGGCCAACGGCAGCCTGACCCTGACGGTCACGTTCGCGCTCGGCACCGACCTCGACAAGGCGCAGGTGCAGGTGCAGAACCGCGTCGCGCAAACGCTGCCGAAGCTGCCTTCGGACGTGCAGCGCCTCGGGGTCACGACGGACAAGTCGTCGCCCGATCTCACGATGGTCGTGCACCTGATCTCGCCGGGTGACCGCTACGACATGCTCTACCTCTCGAACTTCGCCGTGCTGCGGGTGAAGGACGAGCTCTCGCGCATCGACGGCGTCGGCAGCGTGCAGGTGTTCGGCGCCGGCAACTACTCGATGCGCGTCTGGCTCGATCCCGAGAAGGTAGCGTCGCGGGGCCTCTTGGCGAGCGACGTGGTGCGAGCCATCCGCGAGCAGAACGTGCAGGTCGCGGCCGGTCAGCTCGGCGCGCCCCCCGCGGCGGGTGAGGCCGATTTTCAGGTCTCCATCAACGCCAAGGGCCGGCTCACGAGCGAGGAGGAGTTCCGGAACATCGTGATTCGGACCGGCGACCTCGGCGAGATCACGCGCCTCGGAGACGTGGCGCGGGTCGAGCTCGGCGCCGACTCGTACGCGCTGCGCTCGCTGCTCGACAACCAAGAGGCGGCCGCGATCCCCATCTTCCAGCGCCCCGGATCGAACGCCATCCAGATCTCCGATCAGGTGCGGGCCAAGATGGCCGAGCTCAAGCGGGAGTTCCCGGAGGGCGTCGACTACCGGATCGTGTACGACCCGACCGTGTTCGTGCGGGGTTCGATCCGCGCGGTCGTGAGCACCCTGTTCGAGGCCATCGCGCTCGTGGTCATCGTGGTGATCCTGTTCCTCCAGACCTGGCGCGCTTCCGTCATCCCGCTCATCGCGGTGCCGGTGTCCTTGATCGGGACGTTCGCGGTCATGTACCTGCTCGGCTTTTCGCTGAACGCGCTCTCGCTGTTCGGGCTCGTGCTCGCGATCGGGATCGTCGTCGACGACGCGATCGTGGTGGTCGAGAACGTGGAGCGGAACATCGAGCTCGGGCTCCGGCCCATGGAGGCGACGCAGAAGGCGATGGGGGAGGTGACGAGCCCCATCGTGGCGACAGCGCTGGTGCTCTGCGCGGTGTTCGTGCCGACCGCCTTCATCAGCGGGCTCTCCGGCCAGTTCTACCGTCAGTTCGCGATCACGATCGCGATCAGCACGCTGATCTCGGCCTTCAACTCCCTCACGCTCTCGCCGGCGCTCTCCGCGTTGCTCTTGCGCGAGCACCAGGCGCCGAAGGATCGCCTGACGCGCGCGCTGGATCGCTCGCTCGGCTGGCTGTTCCGCCCCTTCAACCGCTTCTTCGAGGCAAGCTCTCGAGCATACGTCGCCGGCCTGCGCGGCGTGCTCAGGAAGAGCGCGCTCGCGCTCGTGCTCTACGGAGGCCTCGTCGCGCTCACTTACGTGGGTTTCGAGAAGACCCCGACCGGCTTCGTCCCGACCCAGGACAAGCAATACCTGGTCGCGTTCGCTCAGCTCCCGGACGCGTCGTCGCTCGAGCGCAGCGAGCAGGTGATCCGGCGCATGAGTGACCTCGCGTTGAAACAGCCGGGGGTCGAGAGCGCGGTCGCGTTCCCGGGGCTCTCGATCAACGGGCTCTCCAACAGCCCGAGCGCGGGGATCTTGTTCGTGATCCTCGACCCGTTCGAGAAGCGACGCGCGCCCGAGCTCACTGCGGGCGCCATCGCCGGCGCGCTCGGCGCGAAGTTCGGCGGTATCGAGGAGGCGTTCGCCGCCGTGTTCCCGCCGCCGCCGGTTCAGGGCCTGGGCACCATCGGCGGCTTCAAGATGCAGATCGAGGATCGCGCGGGCCTCGGCTTTCAGGAGCTCTACGCGCAGACCCAGAACCTCGTGGCCAAGGCCAACGCGACACCTGGCCTGGGCGGCGTTTTCTCGGGATTTCAGATCAACGTGCCGCAGGTCTCGGCCGACGTGGATCGCGACAAGGCCAAGGCCCACGGCGTCGCGCTCGGCGACCTGTTCGAGACGATGCAGATCTACCTCGGCTCGGCGTACGTGAACGACTTCAACCGCTTCGGTCGCACCTACCAGGTGAACGTGCAGGCCGAGCCGCGCTTCCGCACCGAGCCCGAGAACATCTTGCGCTTGAAGACGCGGAACGCGGCGGGCGAGATGATCCCGCTCGGCGCCATGGTGAAGGTCGAGGAGAGCGCGGGGCCGGACCGGGTGCTCCACTACAACGGGCACGTGAGCGCGGAGCTCAACGGTGGGCCCGCCCCAGGCTTCAGCTCGGGGCAGGCGCAGGCCTTGATTGAAGAGCTCGCGAAGCGCGAGTTGCCGAACGGTATGGCCTTCGAGTGGACGGAGCTCACCTATCAGCAGATCCTCGCCGGAAACACGGCCCTGCTCGTGTTCCCGCTGTGCGTGCTCCTGGTCTTCGTCGTGCTCGCGGCGCTCTACGAGAGCCTAGGGCTGCCCCTGGTCGTGATCCTCATCGTGCCGATGTGCCTGCTCTCGGCGCTGCTCGGGGTTCACGTCGCCGGGGGAGACAACAACATCTTCACCCAGATCGGTCTCATCGTGCTGGTTGGCCTGGCGTGCAAGAACGCGATCTTGATCGTGGAGTTCGCGCGCGAGCGCGAAGCCGAGGGCGAGAGCACCCTGCAAGCCGTGCTCGAGGCGTGCCGCCTGCGCTTGCGCCCGATCTTGATGACGTCGCTCGCGTTCGTCATGGGCGTGGTGCCCCTCATCACCTCGAGCGGCGCCGGATCCGAGATGCGCCGCGCGATGGGCGTCGCCGTGTTCTCGGGCATGCTGGGCGTCACCTTCTTCGGCCTGCTCTTGACCCCGGTCTTTTACCTGGTCGTGCGCCGGCGGCGCTCGCGCGCGGCGGCGAGCGTGGAGGCCGCGCCGCTGCCGGCCGCCGGTTGAGCCGGACGTTACGACGAGCGATCCAGGATGCGGTGGATCGCGTCCGGGACCATGCCTTCTTCCTCGGCCAGCGCGACCAGCCGCGCGTTGTGCGGCAGCTCCGTGAGGAACGGTCGCGCGTACGGCGTGTTCACGAGGCCGTGGAGCCGCCGCAGCAGCGACGGCATGCCTCGGCGGATCGCGTCGTGCGCCTCCTCCTCGTTGCCGGTCGCGTGCAGCGCGTCGTGCAAGGAGAGGAAGGCGACCGACTCGTTGAGCAGGCTCGGCGCGCCGTGCTCGAGGAGCTCCACGGCCTCTCGCGACAGCTCGACCGCCTGCGTCACGTTGCCGCAAACGCGCTCCGCCTCCGCCCACCAGGCGAGCGCCACCGGCAAGACGTCGCGGTGACCGGCGTCGCGGTAGGCGTTCGCGCTCATCCGCAAGAGTGAGAGAGCGCGCTTGCAGTTGGCCTCGACCTTGCTCCGCAGGAGCTCGCAGGCGCGATAGAACAGCATGCCGAGGTTCGCGCGGTCGGGCGCCGCCCAGATCCCGGTCGCCGCGGCGTCGGCGTCGGCGCGCACGCCGGCGAGGTGGGCCTCGAGCTGGCGATCGTTGCCGAACGTGGCGGCCCAGCCGAGCAGGTTCATCTGCGCGAGCCGGACGGCCCCCTGGCTCGCGATCGAGTCAGCGAGCGAGAGCCCGGTCTCGAGCGCGGCGCGCGCTTCTTGGCGAGCCCCGATGGTGGTGAGCGCGAAGCCCAGGTTCGCCATCAGCATCGCCTCGCGCTCCTTGAGCCCGGCGGCGCGAGCGGCCGCTGCCGCGTTGCGGCGCGCCTCGAGCGCGGTGCTGAGCGCTCCGCGCGTCTGTCGCACGATGGCGAGCGTCTGGTACGCGTCCACGGCGGCGGCGCGGATCCCACGCTGCTCCGCGAGCTCGAGCAGGCGAGTCGCCTCGCTCTCGGCTTCGCTGAACATGCCCGCGAACGCGAGCCGAGACGCGAGCACGGCGGAGCAGCGCGCCTCCTCGTCGTGCAGGCCGAGCGCCGCGGCGCGATCGCGCACCTCCGCCAGGCGCTCGCTGATGCCCTCTCCGGAGCCGCGCGCGTCGTCGAAGCGCGCGCGCGCGCCGCGGGCGCGGACGCCGCTCGGCTCGTCGTACACGTTCTCCTCGAGCGCCATGATCGCGGACTCGCGGTCACTGGCGCGCGGATCGAGCCTGCTCCAGGCCTCGTCGAGGTAGCTCGCGCGCAGGAACCCCGACGGCTTGTCCTCGGCGAACGCGAGCGCCCGCTCCGCCATGGCGAGCGCGTCTTTCAGCGCGTTCGTCGCGAGCGAGCGCTGCGCGGCGCGCGCCCAGTGGTGCGCCGCCTTCTCGTGCTGGCCGCCGAGGTCGTAGTGACCCGCCACCACGGCGGCGTCCTCGCCCATCGAGGTGAGCCAGGCCGCGGCGAGCGCGTGGAGCTCCTTGCGCTCGCGCTCGCCGAGCGAGGCGTAGGCGACCTCGCGCACCAGCGCGTGCTTGAACAGCCACTCGCGAGTGCCCGTGAAGCGAGCGACGTTCTGCTCGACCAGGATCTCCGCGCCGACGAGCAGTTTGATGATGCCCTCGGCGTCGGGCATGCCGAGCGCCTCGAGGCCGGAGTCCCAGCAGGTGAGGCCGAACACGCTGAGGCGCCCGACGGCGTCGCGGCACTCCTCGTCGAGCGCGTCGAGGCTCGCCTGGATCACGGTCTCGATGGTGGGGGAGTGCTCGGTGGAGCGCCCGGAGGCGGTCAGGCGCGCGAGCTCTTCGGCGAAGAGCGGGAGGCCGCCCGCCTGCGCGGCGATGCGCTCGATGACCTCTTCGGGCGCGTCTTCTCCCATGAGAGCGCGCGCGATGGTGCGCGCCGCGCGCTTCGACACCGGGCGGAGCTCGAGGCGCACGTGATCGCGCCCGGCGAAGCGGTCACCCTGAGCCGGCCAGAAGTCGGGGCGCACGAGCGCCATCACCACGAGCGGCTTGTGGCTCGCGCGGCCCAACATGTGATCGATCCAGCCGATGCTCTCGGGGTCCGCCCACTGCAGGTCCTCCATCACGATGGCGGTCTGCTGGGTGCCGGCGATCTGGAGCACCAGGTCCGTCATGGCGAGCCACAGGGCGTCGCGGGAGCCGCGCGGATCGAGCCCCTCGGGGAGCGGCTCGTTCGCGAGCAGCCGCGCCAGGAGCTCGCGGTTGCGCGTCGTGAGATCGTCGCGCGTCGAGGGCCCGAGGCTGCTCACGATGGCGCGCTCCGCCTCCGCGCTGGTCGCGCCCTTGGGCAAAGCGATGATGGCGCGAAGCACGTCGGCGGCGGCGCCTAGCGCGTGGCCCTGGGCGTACGCCTCGGAGCGCTGCAGCACGATGAGCGGCGGATCGGCCTGGGCGGACATGCGCGCCAGGACCTCACGCCGGAGGCGGCTCTTACCGATACCGGGCGGCCCCGTGATGCTGATGAAGATGGGGGTCACGTCCGAGCTCGAACGCTCGAACGCGCTCGTCACCTGCGCGAGCTCGGCGTCGCGACCCACGAAGGGCGCGCCGCCGCTGCGCTC
>JAEZYO010000325.1 GCA_023419055.1 Pseudomonadota bacterium
GTGCAGGCGAAGTCCTTCTTCTTCCGTTCGAGCTCGGCTAGGGCCGAGTCGCGGTCGCGCACGGCCGCGTCGAAGGTGCCCTTGGCCGCGTTGATTTCCGTGGGTTGCGAAGGTGAGCGGGCGAGGGCGACCTCGAGCGTGTCATGAGCCGCCTTGCGTTGCCGTTCGAGCTCGTCGAGCCGAGCTTGCGCCTTTTCGACGGCCCGCATTGCCTGCTCTAGGTCCACGTCGGTAGGCGTGAAGTCTCGGCGGAGGTCGGCGTCGCCATCATCTTTGTGCAGCGATTCGCGTCGCTCTTCGAGGTCCCGGCAGTTGGTGCGTGGGTTGGCCTGGGCGACCGCGTGCGGAATGACGAACGTCGACACAAGCGCTGCGAGCAACGCGGCTACACGTGGAGCTGTTCGGCGCTTCACTTGACCTCTCCGGTGATGGCGTTGATGAAGGGCTGGAGACCGAGGGTCACCGCGAAGAACACGTTTTCTGGAGTGACCTCGCCTTGGGGCGAAAGGGACCAGGCGAGCAGACCAGTGTACGCCGTGGCGCTGCCGCTCTGTCCGTCGGCGCCTTCGATGGGAAGGCCGCGATAGAGGTCCGTGCCGAGCGCGAACCCTACCGTTTCTTCGAAGAAGCCGATGGTCGCGGCCAACGACAGGCTACCTCGACTGACGTCATCGGTATCGATCCGGGCTAGGAGCATGCCGCCCACGCTCATCAGCTGAAACGTGCTGTAGCGCCAGGGCTCGTTGTGAGGCTGGTACACGAACTGGAAGCCGAACTCCGGCGGGACGAACTCCCAGCGCGGCTCGTAGTCGCGGTAGCGGCCGGCCTCGTCCGGATCGCGCGCCACACTGAAGCGCAGCAGCGTGACGGTCGGGCCGTAGTGGAGGCGGTCGCCGTTTTCGAACTGATGCGAGCTCTTGTTGGACGGTACCCTCGAGCTTGCCGTCGGCGTGGCCCGGTTCAACTCCTCTTGGGCGCGCAGGCGGTTCTGGATCTCGCTTGCTGCCGCGGCTTCTTCCGTCCTTGCGGGTGCCTTTCGCGCTTCGGTCGGCGATGCATCGACCTTCCGCTTCGCCTCGTCTTGTCTGACGTAGGCCTGGCGCAGCTTCTCGCTCTGTACAGACATGGCCACTTCGGCCTCGTCGAGCGACACCGGATCGCCGAGCAACACCGCAAGGGTCGTGTAGGCCGCGCGCAGCTCTCTTTCGGCGGCACGTGCCTCGGCACCGGCTTTCCTCATTGCCGCCTTGAGCTGCTCACGTTCGGCCTTCGGTTTCTCGCGCAGCGCCCTTGCCGCAGCGTCGGCCTTCTCTTGGGCGATCGCTTGTTTTCGAGACAGTCGGCTGATTTCCGCGCGCTGAAAGGCGACCGCGTCTTGTTCCAGCTTCTCCTCGGCCAATGCCTGCGGGGAAGGCGCCGGAGCTGGTGCAGGAGCGGATGCGGCTGCGGGAGTTGAGCTGGGTGCCACGTCGGCCGGGGTGTCTGCTCCGGGCGACGCAGGAGAGGGCGCCGCCGGCGCGGCGGGTTGCGTCGTCGTACCACCGACTTGCGCGAGTGCTGTTCCTACCACCAAGCTCGAAGCGACCGATACGAGCGCGCCGAGGAGCCTAGACGTCGTCCTCATGGTGCGCCTCCTTCACCGCCGTTCGGCGTCCCACCATTGCCGGCGCCGCCGTTGGGAGCACCTCCGCTCGCGTCACCACCCACTCCTCCCGTCGAATCGCTGCCAGTCCCGCCACTCGACATCCCACCGACTCCTCCCGTGGATTCACCGCCGCTGCCGCCGTCTCCGGAACCTCCCGCGCCGCCAGCGTTCGTAGGTAGGTACGGCTGAGCCAGCGGTGAGTTGGGGCATTCCGGGAGGGTGACGGGATGTCGCTCGCATACGTCATTGCCGGTGCCTCCTTGCGCTTCTCCGCCTTCGCCTCCCGCGGCTGGGACGTGAGCCGCGAGCTCATCTCGGCACGCGCCGAGAACCGCGGTGGTGTCGAGCCCGTGATCGAAGGGAAAGCAGGTGCCCGGGCCCTGCCCCAGTCGATCGTTTCGCAGGCAAATACCACACGATTTTCCGCAAAAGGAGCCGCAGGGACAGTCGGTGTCCAGCTGGCACTCGCTCTGGCAGAAGCCGTTCGTGCCGCAGAAACCCGAGTCGCACTCGCTGGTCAGCTCGCAGCGCTCGGGACGGTCTCCGACGCACGACGGAATGTTGGCGAACGCGAGCGCCGCGGTCATGGACGCGAAGAGCCAGCCTTGCCAGCGCCGTCGCGGTGCCTCGCGAGGTTCGATCGATGGGGGTCTCATCTTCGCTGACGAGTCGTAGCCGATGACCTGCGCAGAAACCCATAGTCATTCTTCGAGTCGGGGCCGCGAACGGCGTGCGCCGCGAGGTCTCGGAGAACCAGTCGGAGCGCTCGCGCGATCTCGAAGTGCTCACGCGCTCATCCAGATGGGTGATGCGCTCCGGAGCGCCGCTCAGACGACATGAACGAGGACGTGACACGGAGAGCTCGTCCTCGCTCGACGCCGGCGAGCGCTTGCGAACCCGCACCGGGAGAACGAGCGTCGCGCTCGGTCGCCCGCGCGCCGCGACTAGGAGCGAACCTCCTCTCGTTGGCGACGGCGTCCGCGTGGAAATCCGCACGAGCGAGCGCTGCATGGGTAGCTCGGCGAAAGCGGCCTCGTTCAGCGCGACGCTATGCTAATGCGACGGCATGCATCGAAAGATCGACTTGGTCTTGGCTGCGCTTTTCTTGAGCGGCGCCGTGGCGTGTGGCGGTTCACAATCTGCGCCCGCTGCAGCTGCACCGGGGCCCGCCTCCACTTCGGAGCCCACTCCCGTTCCCGACGACAGCTCTCCTTCACGCGCCGACGTGACGGCCCAAGAATGCGAAGCCGCAGGAGGGACCGTGGTGGGCGACATTGGTGACGGCGCGATCCACCGCCCTGACTATCGCTGCCCGAGCGGCGCGGCTCCTTCCGGAAACATCCGCGCACCCGAGGGCGGTCCGGTGGCGGTAGAGGGCTCGGTCTGCTGTCCGAAACAGTGACTGCCCCCGAGGGGGACGGGGACATCGAACCGCGCTCGCGAGAGCGTGGGCGCGGTAGCGAGGTAGACGACACGGAGACTTTACGTGCGCGACACGCGAGGCGCGGGATCTTGCCGCCCACAGAGGAGGCTCATGAACCGCCTACCAGGGTTGTCCGCGATGGCACTGGCACTGTCTTGCTCGACCGGTTGCGGTGATTCGGACGACGAACCACCGAGCTCCGGCGCGGAGAAGACGCAGGTGCTCGACCTTGCCGACCTGAAGGCCGATCCGGAGGAGTACGACTGGTTCGATTTCCGGCCGAATGTCTCGAAGTTGATCCTGGCCGGTACTGCCGAAACCGAGCACATCGCGATCCTCTGGTACACGGTCGAGGACGGCGCGGTCGGCCTTCACTATCACTCGAAGACCGAGTCCGTGTACGTCATCGACGGAACGCAGACCGACGCGAAGGGAATGTATCCGACCGGCACGGTGTACTTCAACCCACCGGGTAGTGGTCACGAAATTTCCGACAGCTCCGGGTTCTTCCTGCTCGCGTACGCAGCACCTCCCGACTTCATGGCGACCGACCGGATCGAGGAGTACACCCGCGTGCGCATCGACACCGAGGATGAATCGCTGATGGAGGCGTACCCGTTCGAAGAGGCGCAATCCGACGTGCAGTCCTTCCCCGTGCCGCTCGTCGAGACCGGAGGAATGTCGGCAGAGCTCTTCGAGACGAGTTCAGTCGATGACTACACCTTCGACGGCAACTACGTGCTCGTGCTCGAAGGCAGCTGCGTGGTGGATGGGGCCAGTTACGGGGAAGATACGCTCGTCGTCACGCGAGACGTCGCGCCGACTCCCTTCATCGTCGCGGCGCCCGCCGGCGAGCGCTGCCTCGCGCTCGGCGCTTCCTTCTGAAGCGTCTCGACAGTCCTGAAAGCGCGTCACGCTTGTTACTCCCGAGTGATTGGCGTCACGCGCTATGAGTCTGACCTCGCGTTACGAACGGAGGTCAGCGTGGTCGACATCATTCATCGAATCGGAATCAAGGCGCCCGTCGAGAAGGTCTATGCGGCACTGTCGACGGTCGAGGGCGTCGCGGGCTGGTGGACGAAGGAGACGCGTGGAAGTTCGAAGCCCGGGGGACCCGTCAAGGTTCTCTTCCGCAACCCGAGCGGCGACGAGATCGGGAGCATGGAGTTCCAGATGGTCACGCTGAAGCCGAACCAGGAGGTGGTCTGGCGGTTCGTCTCGGGCCCCGAGGAGTGGCTCGGAACCGACGTGACGTTCCGCCTCTCTCAGGACGGCGACTCCACGCTCGTGCTCTTCGGTCACCGAAACTGGCGCGAAGCGCTCGAGTTTACCGCCCACTGCAGCATGAAATGGGCAACGTTTCTCTTGAGCCTCCGAAAGCTCGTCGAGACCGGCCAGGGAAAGCCGGCCCCCGACGATCTCAAGATCGACAACTGGAACTAGCTAGCGAGCTAGCCGCGCTGCACGGCCGGAAAGACGCGCGGGGCGGGGCGGCGACTCAAGCTGCCCCTGCGACGCGCTCTGGCCCAGATCATCTTCGGCGGGCGAAAGGTCTCGAGCGCGGCCTGGCGCCGCGACTCCGGCGGCGCTGCTGGCGGCGCCGCCGGCGGCCGGGTCGTCGGCAGGCGCACGGTCGGGACATCCTCATCCTCCAGCTCGTGGTCTTCGAGGCGGTTCATGGTCGATGGTTTATCGCGTCGAAGATGGTGGGAAAAAGGGCGATGAACTCAGTTCATTGTTGCGCCGTCGTCACGAATCGGGGCTCGGGACGAGAAGAAGTCGTGAAATCGCGAGGGTTCACCACTACGCTCCCGGTTTCGTGCCTGCGCTGATCAGCGAAATCCGCGAGCTCGTGGTGTTCCAGTGCGTAGTAAAGCACGCTAACTATGCGAAGGCAGCGGAGGAGCTCCTGCTCAGTCCTTCGGGGATCAGTCGGGTGGTCGCGCGCCTCGAAGAGCGCCTCGGGACCCGATTGGTCCAGAGGACGACGCGCAAGTTCTCGCTGACCGAGGCCGGCGCCGCCTTTCACGCCCGCGCGACCCAAATCCTCCAGGACCTCGGCGAGGCGGAGGCCGAGCTCCAGCGAGCCTCGATGCGCCCCCGCGGGACCTTGAAGGTGAGCGCCTCGCCCGTCTTCGGGCACACGCACCTAGCTCCGCTCCTGAATCAGCTCCTGAACGAGTTTCCCGAGCTCTCGCTCGAGCTTTCACTCACCAACCGCTTCGTCGACCTGATCGACGAAGGCGTGGATCTCGCGATCCGGATCGGCGCGCTCTCGGACTCACGGCTGATTGCTCGCCGGCTGTGCACGAACCATCGTCTGCTCGTCGCCTCGCCGAGCTACCTCGAGCGCCGCGGCGAACCGCAGAGCCCCGCGGATCTCGCGCAACACGACTGTGTCATCTTCACCGGCTTCGCAAAGCCGCGCGAGTGGAAGCTGATCGGTCCCGGGGGCCCGACCAGCGTGAACGTCTCTGGACGACTCACGACCAACAGCATCGAAGCGCTCACCTCGGCGGCCAAGCGCGGGCTCGGGATCACCGTGGGCGCAACGCTCTACGTCAGCGAGGCGCTGCTCGCGGGCGACCTGGTGCGCGTGCTCCCCGACTACGAGTTCGAAGAGACGGCCATTTTTGCGGTCTATCCATCCGCGCGCCAGCTCTCCACCAAAGTTCGAGCCGCCGTCGACTTTCTTGCCGAGCACCTTCAGGATCCGCCGAGTTGGGATCGAGCCCTGGCAGGGAAGGTCCCGGGGTTCCGGTGACCGCTCAACGCCGCTTGCGCTTGCCGCGCGCCACTTCGGTGGCGAGGGCGTCGAGCTTGCTCTCCCAGAAGCCGCGGAATTGTTCGAGCCAGGCGTCGACCTCGCGTAGGCGTCCCGTTTCCACCGAATACAAGCGGCGGGTGCCCTCGCTCCGCACTGACGCGAAGCCGTTGTCCCTGAGCACCCGCAAGTGCTGTGACACCGCGGACTGAGTGATGCCGAACTCGCGCTCGATCACGACGACGATGTCCCCGGAGCTGTTCTCACCCCGTGCCAGAAGCTCCAGAATGCGGCGGCGAACCGGGTCGCCGAGGACGTCGAAGGCGTGCATCGCTTTTCTATCGGTTGCCCTCTTCGAGGCTAACCTTCGCCAGTGTACATCGCGGCCACGCGGTCTGCGGCCGCCCGCGCCGAGTCCGCGTCTTCCCCGGCCTCGACCGAAGCCGCGCACCAGGCGGCGCTGCTCTGTCGAATGAAGGCCCTGCCTTCGTCGGTAGCGAGCCAGGCTGCGGCGGTAGAGGGCCCGAGCGTCGCGCCTGGGGTCAAATGCCGATCCAACCCCAAGAGCCCCTCGTCCCAACCGATGCCCACGCCGCCCGGTCCGAATTGCTTCCAGAGCTCGTCGGGCACGTGCGCCACGTGTTCCAGCCGGAGCAGGGTTCCGCCCTTTCCGTCGGCCGAGAGCTCGACGTTCACCCAGCTTACCTGCCCGTGCATCTCCCACGTGAGGCCGAGGCGACGGGGCGGGACGCACTCGACGATCTCGCCGCTCGCATTGCCCTCGAGCTGGTAGCGGCCGCCGAGCCTCAGGTCTCCGCTGATCGGCAAGAACCAGCGGGGAATGCGCTCCTCGTTGGTGAGCGCGTCCCAGAGATCCTGAAGGGTCGTGTCGTAGGTCCGGGTGGCGACGAGGACGCGGGCCGGGGCGCCGTTCACCTCACGGCTCGAGATTTCTCGGGTCACGGCGCCGATCAAGCGGGTCACGTCGATGGTCATGTTGGCCTCCTGTGACTGGTATATTAGTAGTTGCTAATATTAGTCAATGCTCAACCTCTGCCTTCGGACGCCTGCAATGATCGCGGAAGACCAACGCCGAAAGGCGTCGCAAGAGGGGGAGCTCCTGCGACGCCTCGGTTCGTGAGCGTGATGGATCACTCCGCAGGAGCGAGCACCTCCTCTGCGACGGGGTCCGCCGAGCCGAGCGGCGCGAAGCTGTGCCCTCTCACCAGACCGATCAAGAACCACACGAACGCGCCCACTCCAACGAGGAAAACGGTGTCTCCGACCATGCGCAGCCAGCGCAAGGTCTGGAGCCAGGGCTGCTGAAGGAACTCGGCGCTCCGCGCGTACCAGAGCCCGGTGTCCACGCTCGCGACCGTCTGAGCGAGACCGATGGGGAGCAGGCTGAGCCCGATCATCAAGGCCAGCCCCGCGTTCATGCACCAGAACCCGAGCGCCAGGGCGCGCTCGTTCCACGGGCGCTCTCCCGTGAGCCGGCGCGCGATGATCAGGCACAAGCCGAGCGCGAGTAACCCGTAGACCCCGAACAACGCCGAGTGCGCGTGGACGGGCGTCGTGTTGAGGCCCTGCATGTAGTAGAGGGCGAGCGGCGGGTTGATGAGGAAGCCGAAGAATCCAGCGCCCACGGCGTTCCAGAAGGCTACCCCGACGAAGAAACGGATCGGCCAGCGGTAACGCGCCGCGTACGGCGTCCTCCGTTCGAGGCGAAAAGTATGGAGAGCCTCGAAGCCGATCAGCGTCAGGGGCACGACTTCGAGCGCGCTGAAGGTCGCCCCCACGGCGAGCACCGGAGTCGGCGTGCCGCTGAAGTAGAGGTGGTGCAAGGTGCCGGGGATACCCGCGAAGAGGAAGAGCGCGCTCGACGCGATCACGGCGCGCCCGGCGTGGGACGGCTCGACCAGCCCCATCTTCGCGAACAGGAGCGCGAGCGCCGCCGTGGCGAACACCTCGAAGAACCCTTCCACCCAGAGGTGCACGACCCACCAGCGCCAGTACTCCATGACGCTGAGGTGAGTCTTCGCGGAGAAGAAGAAGGCGCCCCCGTACATCAACCCGATGCAGATGGTCGCCCCGGTGAACATCCAGAGCAGGTTGCGAGAGCTCGCCTTCTCGCGCAATTTCGGCCAGATGGCGCGCAGCATCAGGGTGAGCCAGAGCACGAGCCCCGTGAACAACCCGATCTGCCAGACGCGCCCGAGATCGGTGTACTCATAGCCCTGGTGACCGAGCCAGAACGAGACATCGAGGCCGAGCTTCTGGTGAATGGCGAAATACTCACCGGCGAGTGAGCCGACCACGACGAGGAGCAGCGCGCCGAACAGGACATTCACGCCGAGGCGCTGGTAGCGGGGCTCGTGCCCGCCGATGATCGGGGCCACGAAGAGGCCTGCCGCCAGGAACGCGGTCGCGATCCAGAACATCGCCGTCTGCACGTGCCAGGTCCGGCTCAAGCTGTAGGGGAGAAATTGGCTGAGGGGGATGCCGAAGAAATCCTGACCTTCGACCGTGTAGTGGGCGGTGAGCGCGCCCAAGAGCACTTGCACGACGAAGAGCGCGGCGACCACACCCACGTACTTGGCGACCGCGCGCATCGAGGGGGTGAGCTCGATCCGGCTCAGCGGATCGACCGCCGGTGGCTTCACGGTCGGCTCGTGCTCTCCGCGGTAGGCGCGCCAGGCGATGAACCCCGCGATCGCCGCGAGCAGCAGCACGACGCTCACGAGCGACCAGACGACGTTGGCGCCGGAGGGGCGGTTCTCGACCAGCGGCTCGTGGGGCCAGTTGTTGGTGTACGTGATGGGCAGCCCCGGGCGCTCCGTCACGGCTGCCCAGCTCGTCCAGAAGAAGAACGCGCCGAGCGCTTGGCGGCGAGCGGCGTCGGGCACCGCGTCTTCGTGCATGGCGTAGGACTCGCGCAACGACGCAAGCTCGGGGGCCCCGCCGAACAGGCCGTCGTAGTGCTCGAAGGTCGACTGGATCGCTTGCCGCCGGTCGTCGCTGATCGTGACGGTGCCGGTGTGCGAGTCGTAGGTGTTGCGGCGGAGCTCTCGAGGCAGGCGAGATTCGAGCGCAGCCTTCTCTGCGGCGCCGAGGCGCGAGTAGCTCTTGCCGAAGCTCTGCTTCGCCCAGACATCGAGCAAGGCCAGAGACTCGCGGTGAAGCCAGTCCGCGCTCCAGTCGGGGGCCTGGTACGCGCCGTGTCCCCAGATCGAGCCGAGTTGCTGTCCGCCCGTGCTCTGCCACACGAGCTGGCCGGTCAAGATGTCGTCACGCGTGTAGACCGTTTGCCCGGAAGAGGTGACGACTCGTTCGGGGATCGGCGGAGCCTGTCGGTAGATCTCGCGACCCATGAATCCGAGCAGCGTGAAGGCGGCGATCAGGGTGACGATGAGGACGCCCCAGTAGCGGCGATCGATCGAGCGCGTTGCGGTCGTCATCACTCACCTCCGAGGGCGCGCGGAAACAGCACGTGGTTTTCGAGGTGCACGTGCTCCATCAGCTCACGCTCGAAGTCCTCGAGCCTGAGGTACAGGGCGCGCCACGTCGCGCACGCCTCGGGAGGCGCAACGAAGTCGTGCGCGAGCTCGCGCAGCCGCTCGAGGTTCGCGGCGTGATCCCGATGCTCGGCCTCCATCACCTGGACCGGGCCGTGGAGGCCGCCGCGTCCGCTCAAGATCAGCGGGAACAGGACCTTCTCTTCCTTGGCCATGTGGAACAGGAGCTCCTCCTGCATGCGCGTGAGTTGCTCGGCGAGCCCCGCAGGGCAGGCCGCTCGCTTCGAATGAACGCGCTCGACCTTGCTGGCCATGGAGACGAGCTGCGGCAGCTCCTCTCTCAACCTGCGGTGATAGTGTTCTACGAGGCGAGCGACCAGCTGCTCGCTGCTCTCGTCCGTAGGGCGCCCGGGCGACGGCGCGCTCTCGATCTCAGCGAGGATCGCCTGTGGGTCTAGCCCGCGCTCGGCGCAGGCCGAATCGAGGGAGCGCAGACCCTTGCAGCAGAAATCGAGGCCGTACCTTTGAAAGACTCGCGAAGCGGCGGGGTGCTCGGTCGCGAGCTCCGCCAAGGTGTCGAGGGGCGTATGAGACTGACGCATCGGTTCCTCCGCTTGCCCCTAGAGCATCGAGTGTGCCTAGTGATTAAGTGGTTGAATTTATTGAGTATTGCAGGGGGATTGTGGTGCTTTTAACAACAGATGGCGTTGTGCTAGGAACAACGGCGTTGTCTGATTTACAACCTCAAGAAGTCCTACTCGAGATCGCTCGGGACCTGACCTCGGCACTCGGCGCCGAGGATCGCTATGCGCGCTTGCTGAGCGCGGTGTGCCGCGTGGTGCCCTGCGACGCGGCGTGCCTGTTGCGTCTGAGCGGCGAAGTGCTGTCGC
>JAEZYO010000360.1 GCA_023419055.1 Pseudomonadota bacterium
GCTCATGGGTCCGCACCCTACACGAACCCGACGCTCTAGCGAACAACCGTCTTGCAAAATAGACAGCGGAGAGCTATCCCTGCCGTTGTCGCCATGAGCCGAACCGTCGCAGCCAGCACCGTCGCCAGGGAATCTTCCCCCGAGGAAAGCCATGAGCTCGCGTTCGAACGCTCCTCCGAGGAGCCCGACCAGAGCCCGGTGGCACTTCTTTCGAACTTTACAGCACCGATCTCCAAGGCGGCGACCAACCGCCGTGAGGTCTTCGCCGTCGTGTTCTTCTCGGCCCTCCTGCACGCGGGCGTGGCCACGGCCGCGTACCGGAATCGCGACGACGAGCCGCCCAAGAAGCCGCTCTCACGCGTCGAGATCGAGCTCTCGCGTCCAGTGACGCCGCCCAAGCCGCTCGCCGCGACCCCACCTCCTCCGCCCAAGATCATCAAGCAGGAGGTGAAGCAACTCGCGGCCGTCGCGCCGCGCCCGGATTTGCCGGAACGACCGGAGGTGCCCACGCAGGCTCCACAAGAGCCCGTCGACACCGGCAGCAGCGCGCTCGCGGACGTCGAGGGCGAGCTTCACGCCGGCAGCGGAGGCCTCGGCACCGCTGCACCGACGCCACCTCCGCCTCCCCCGGCGCAGGTTCAGGGACCGCCCGCGCCGGAACCGGTGATTCAGGCGAAGGAGGGCGCAAACTACCTGAAGAACCCGCGACCTGCCTACCCGGGCCGGGCGAAGCGTGAAGGTTGGGAAGGCACGACGCTGCTCCGCGTCCAGGTGCACCCGTCGGGCAAGCCCGGCGCGATCAAGATCCAGAAGTCGAGCGGGCGCGAGGTGCTCGACGAGGCGGCGAGTGAAGCCGTGAAGAAGTGGACGTTCGCCCCCGCCACGCAGGGCGGAAAGCCCATCGCGGGCTGGGTGACGGTCCCGATCGTGTTTCGGCTCCAGTAGCCACCAAGCAGAGGACACATGTCTGACAGACTCTCCGATCTCATCGTCCAAGGTACTCTCGTCCTGTTGGTCCTTTTCTCGGTCGCCACCTGGGCGGTCGTGATCGTCAAGGGGCTCCAGAGCTCGCGCGCGCGACGACAAGACGCTCGTCTCCATCGCGCGCTCGGAGACGCCACGGGCCTGCCGAACCCCGAGGCGCTCAAGAAGCACGACGGCCCTACGGCGCGCGTCGCGCTCGCCGGGATCCAGGCCTGGGAGAGCGCGGGAGGCAGCTCGAGCGACGCCTCGGTCTCGCGCGAGATCCTCGAGCTCGGGCTCAAGCGCCAGATTCAAAAAGAGCGGCGCACGACCGAGAACGGCCTGGCCGTCCTCGCCAGCATCGGGACGACCTCGCCCTTCGTCGGCCTGTTCGGGACCGTCTGGGGTATCCTCCACGCGCTGAAGAGCATCAGCTCCGCAGGCTCCGCGAGCCTCGACGTGGTCGCGGGTCCCATCGGAGAAGCGCTGATCGCGACCGGCATCGGTATCGCCGTCGCCGTGCCTGCGGTGCTCGCCTTCAACTTCTTCGTGCGCCGCCTCAAGGTCCAGGCTGCCGAGCTCGAGGACTTCGCGAACGCGCTCGTGAGCGCGGCGCTGCGCGCGACGTTGCCCGAGGGCCGGCTGAAGAGCGTGTCCGGTGAGCACCCGGTGCCGAAGCTCGCGGAGGCGCGCGGAAGCTCTCTGCGCGAGGCGCGCGTCTAATGGCATTCTCGGCTAGCGGAGACAACGACGACGTCGTCAGCGAGATCAACGTCACGCCGCTCGTGGACGTGATGCTGGTGTTGCTCGTGGTCTTCATCGTGACGGCGCCGTTGCTCTCGAACGCCGTCACGGTCAACCTGCCGAAGACCGCGATCAACTCGCCGCCGGCTCAGAAGAAGTCGCTTTCGGTCAGCATCGACGCCGCGAGCAAGATCTACGTCGACCGCACGGAGGTCGCGCTCGCGAACCTCGAGGGCGAGCTCAAGAAGCTCCACGCCGCGAACCCCGAGATCGCCGTGCAGCTCAACGCGGATCAGGGGGTCAACTACGGCATCGTCGCGAAAGCGATTTCGTCCGTCGATCGCGCGGGGGTCAAGCGCCTCTCGGTGATGACCGCCGGCGAGTGAGGGCAGGCCTCTCGGCATGTCGGAAGCAGTTTCGGATTCGCGCAAGAAGCTCGAGCAGGTCTGGTGGGGCGTGGTCGGAGCGCTGCTCCTCGCCCTGGTGCTCGGCGTCATCGCTTACTCGTCGTTCGCGCCCCGCGGAGAAGGCGGGAGACCGGCCAAGCTGCGCATCGCGACGGTCGTGTTCCAGCGCGCCGGCAAGCCCGTGCTGGCCGGTACGGCGGCTCTGGTCGAGTCGGAGGGCTGGCTCCGCACCGAGCTCGCGGCGCGCCACGTGGAGCTCGAGTGGGTCCCAGCGCCGCACGCGGCGGTGGCGGCGACCATCAACGAGGGTTTTGCCAACGGCCGCGTCGATTTCGCAAGCTACGGCGATCTCCCGTCGCTCATCGCGAACGCGGCGGGCCTCCGCACGAAGCTCATCGTGCCGAGCGGTCGCGGCACGGACACGCACCTGATCGTTCCGGCCGACTCGAAGGCTCGCTCGATCGAGGACCTCAAGGGCAAGCGCATCGCCCTGCACCGCGGTCGCCCGTGGGAGCTGCCGTTTCAGCGCCTACTCGACTCGAAGGGGCTTAAATACGAGGACTTTACGATCCTGAACCTGAACCCCGAGGCCGGCTCGGCCGCCATCGTGGGCAAGAAGGTCGACGCCATGTACACGATGAGCGACGCCTACCTGCTCGAAGAACGCGGCGCCGCGAAGATCATCTGGTCCACCGAGAACGCTCCCGCCGACTGGAAGGTCCGCGCCGAGCTCTGGGGCTCGGGGGCGTTCATCGAGGCCGAACCCGAGCTCACCGAGCTCGTCGCGCGCGCCTTCGTTCGCGCCGCTCGCTTCGCGTCAGGCGAGGAAAACCGCGCCCGGATGCTGGAGCTCGGCACCGCCTCCGGCACGCCGGAGAGCGTGGTGCGCCGAAGCCTCGCGAGCGTCACGCCCTATCGAGACAACTTTTCGCCGCTCTTCGACGCGACCGTGCTCGAGCACTACCGTCACTCCGCGCGGCTCGCCTTCGAGAAGGGCCTCATCCAGCGCGAAGTCCATTTCGAAGAGCTCTACGACCAGAGGTTCGTCGCAAGCTCGCTCCGAGCGCTCGAGCTCGACGGCTACTGGACCCACGCGGGCAAGACTGCTTCGGCCCCCGAGGTCTCCCCGTGAGCATCTCCGGCAGCGCTCCCGCTCCGCTGCTCTCGGCGAGTTCGCAACGCCGGCACGGCACGGGCCGCCACGCGAACCACGAGCGCTGGCTCGAACGCGTGCTGCCCTTCCTCGCGCCGCTCGCGCTGCTCGCGCTCTGGCAGCTCGTGACCGCGACCGGGTGGGTGTCGCGCCAGGTCCTCGTGCCTCCGGTGCAGGTCTTCGAGACCTTCCTCGAGCTCGTGAAGAGCGGTGAGCTCGCGGGGCACCTGCGCGAGAGCCTCGTCCGACTCGGGCTCGGCTTCGCGCTCGGCGGCACGCTCGGGCTCGCGTTCGGAGTCGCCATGGGCGTGTCGAAGCGCGTGGAGGACTACGCGGCGCCGCTCTTCCAGGCGGTGCGTCAAGTCCCCTCGATCGCCCTCATCCCGGCGTTCATCCTCGTCTTCGGGGTGGAAGAGACCTTCAAGATCGTCCTGATCGTGAAGGCCTGCTTCTTCCCCGTCGCGCTCGCCGCGTTGAACGGGGTCAAGGACATCCCGCGCCAGTTCCTCGAAGTCGGAGCTGTCTACCGCTTGCCGCGGCTTTCACTGCTGAGGCTCGTGGTCTTACCCGCCACGCTGCCGCCCATCGTCGCCGGCGTGCGCCTCAGCCTCGGCCGCTCCTGGATCATCTTGGTAGCGGCGGAGCTCATGGCCGCCGATCGCGGCATCGGTCAGATGATGGAGATGGGCCGCCAGATGTTCCGGCTCGACGTGGTGATGGTCGGGGTGTTCATGACCGGCGTCATCGGTCTCGGACTCGACACGAGCGTACGGCTCGCAGAGCTTAGGATGACCCGTTGGAGGCGACCGTGACCCCCAAGCGCTGGGTGCGCGCTCTCGCGATACCGCTCTTGCTCGCTAGCGCCTGGCAGTGGCTCTCGAGCGACCCAGCTCGCGCCTACGTGTTCGTGCCGCTGACCTCGGTCGCGCGGAGCGCGCTCGAGCTCTTGCTCGGCGGCGACCTGTTCTGGAACGTCCTCGCGAGCCTGCGCAAGACCGTGCTCGCCTTGATCTTGGGCGGCGCCGCCGGGCTCGCGGTGGGCTCTCTGCTCGCGAGCTCCAAGGTCTTCGATCGCGCGTTCGGCCCGCTCCTGCACGCCTTCCGGCAAGTTCCGGGTCTCGGTCTAGCGCCCCTGATAGGGCTCTGGTTCGGCACCGGAGAGCTCGCGAAAATAGTCCTGATCTTCCTCGCGGTCTTCTACCCGGTCTTGCTCAGCGCCTACGCGGGCGTGCGCGCGATCGATCCGAAGCACCTCGAGGTCGCGCGCGTGTACGGCCTCTCGCGCCGGGACACGTTCCGGCAGGTCGAGTGGCCCGCGATGCTGCCCTTCCTGTACACGGGGCTGTCCCAGGCGGTCGCCTTCGCGTGGATCTCGACGGTCGGCAGCGAGATGCTCCTCACCTCGGGTGCGGGCATCGGTACGCTGATGCAGCACGCGCAAGCCGGCGGACGCATGGACGTGGTGATCGTGTGCGTGTTCGCGGTCGGCGCGCTCAGCATGAGCATCGACCTGCTCTTGAAGCGCGCGGGTCGCAACATGATGCGCTGGCAAGGCGGCGCGGGAGCCACGGCGTGAGCTCGGCCCGCCCCCCGCTGGTGAAGGCAGCGCACCCGCTGCTCAGGTGCCTCTCGATCTACCGCACGATGCCGTGGCGCTTCGGCCTCACCTTCACGCTGTTCGTGGTGGTGAACGGGAGCCTGACCTTCTACCAGTACCTGGTGGGGCAAGCGGTCCACGACGTCGAGCGGGGC
>JAEZYO010000365.1 GCA_023419055.1 Pseudomonadota bacterium
TCATCGCGTAGGCGAGATCGCCGAGCGAGATGATCCCGAGCAAGCGCTTCTGATCGTCGACGACGGGGAGGCGCCGGATCCTATACTGCTGCATCATGGCTTGCACCATCGCGGGCGTGTCGCGCGGGGAACAGACCTTCACGTCGCGCGCCATGGCGCTCGAGACGCGGGTGTCCCGCAGCGCGACCCCTTGAAGGTGCGCGGCCATCGCGAGATCCCGGTCGGTGATGATGCCGACCACGCGTTGAGCATCGTCCACGATCACGACGCAGCCACAGTCGTTCTCCCACATGATCTGCGCCGCCTCGCCCATGCTGTCATCGGGCGAGCAAGCGCGCACATCGCGGGTCATGATGTCTTCGATCCTCACGGCGGTGTTCCTTTCACGTAGAGGAAGAGGGTTCGGGGCGCGCCTCGTCGGGCGCAGCCGCGAAGCTCTAGCTTAGCATCCTCGCACAGCAATCGGAGCACGCGATATACTCATGGGAGTGGATTTCTCAGCCTACGCGCGGCAGCCGGACGACGAGCTCGACCTTCTCACCGGGGCGATCCTCATCGCAGCCGACGCGTACCCCGGGCTCGACCAGACGGAGCTCGTGCGCCGGATCGACGAGCTCGCCGAGCCGCTCGCGCGCCGCGGGCTCGCCGACCTTCCAGCACGAGCGCAGGCGCGGGCGCTCGGCGACTACCTCGGGCTCGCGTGCGGCTTTCGTGGAAACGCTGAGGACTATTACGAACCGGAGAACTCGTTCCTCAACGACGTCCTCACTCGACGCGTCGGCATCCCCATCTCGCTCGCGGTGCTGTACGTGGAGGTCGCCCGGCGCGTCGGAGTCCGCGCGAACGGCGTCGGTTTTCCGGGGCATTTCCTGGTGCGAGTCGAGGATGCCGACAGGCCGGTCGTGGTCGATCCATTCAACGGCGGAGCCATCCTGACCCAGTCGGACCTCGCTCGGTTGCTCGAGAAGAGCGGGTACCGCGGACCGTTCGCTCCCGCCATGCTGGATCCGACGCCGCCCAGGCACGTCATAGCCCGCATGCTGATGAACCTGCGGGGGATCTACGCGGCGCGCGGTGACTACCCGAGGCTCTTGCTGGTGCTCGATCGCTTCATCGACCTCTTGCCGGAGAGCACGGAAGAGTTCCGCGATCGCGGCTACCTGCTCGCACGCCTCGGGGCACCCGAAGCCGCGGTGGAGGACCTCTCCGCCTACGTGGAGCGGCTGCCCCAGGCGGGCGACGTCGCGGAGGTGCGAGAGTTCATCCAGCGCCTGCGGGACGCCGGGCAGAATCGCCTGCGCTCCTGAGCCTCCGGCTCAACTTCCCGCTGGAGCGGGAAGGCCTCCACTGGTCACTTTGCAGTGATACTCGCCGAGCAGGACGTACTCGCGCGAGCACTCGACGTCGGCGCTCGCGTTCTTGGCGCGCCCCTTCGCATTCTGCGTGACGTAGAAGCCGAAGCGTTGAGCGAAGGGAGAGCGCTCTTGCCGCGATAGCTGGAACGAGCAGCCGCCGCCGGGGCACGCGGCGAGCTTGGCCTGCTCCACTACCGCGCTGTTGTCGCCGTAAGTGTTGACGGCGCCGAGCGCCGTGACGCCCAGGCACAGCGCCAGGAAAAGAAAGCGAGGGAGAGGCGACCTTCCGTCGGACATCAGCCCGCCATCTCCAGCTCGAAGAAGGGCGGGGGACGATCCTTGGCCCACCACAGGCCGCAGCCGACGCTCAGCAAGTGTTTGGAGAGGATCCCTCGATAGTAGCTGCCGTTCCGCACGTAGATGTCCGTGTCGGTGCGCGTGGTGTCACAACGTTCGCGCAGGTCTTGCCGGGTCGTCACCTCGACGTAGACGAGCCCGCGCGACATCGCCGCGATGTTCGCGACGGCGGGCGCCACGTCGGGATCGGGAAGGTACTGGAGCACCCCCTGGCACACGATGAGGTCGTGCTTCTTGCGATCGCGCCAGCGGGCAATGTCACGGTGTTGGTACCCGTGCTTCTTGCACATCGCTTGGCTGACCTCGGTGCCGGTGTACTGCGTACCCTTGGCGTGCTTCTCGATCCAGTGCTTCCACAAGCCGATGCCGGCGCCGATGTCGAGGACGCTCTTCACCTCGATCTTGTTGTACTGCGCGAAAGCAAACACGAAGCCGGCGAGGTGGGCGTGCTCGTCCGGAGCGATGACCCGTGTCTCCTTCGACTCGTAGAATCGATGGTAGTAGGCCTCGTCGAAGCGCCTGAAACGATCCATGACGCGGCAGTCTACCTCGACGGTTCACGCCCCCGAGCCGAGAACTTCTGGCACCCTTTCATCCGGGCCACCCGCCGGACTGGCCTGCCCGTCGCCCGAAATTTCGAACTTGCTTACTTGTGAAAGTATGTAATCTTGTGCCCCGTTGCTGGGTACGCACGACGCTCGATGGCAGCTCTACCGGCTCTTGAGTGAGCCGGCGCGCCTGCGTGTGCTGGCGCTTGCAGCGGAGGAAGAGCTGGCTTTGAGCGAGCTTGCCGAGCTGCTCGACGAATCCCAGCCCAATGTTTCGCGCCACGCCGGGCCGCTCCGGCAGGCCGGGCTCCTCTCGGAGCGCCGTCAGGGGACCCGCACTCTCGTGCGGCTCGCCCCCGCAGCCGCGGCCGACCCGGTGGTGAGCGACGCGGTGGCCGCCGGGCGGGAGCTCTGTCTCAAGGATGGAAGCCTGGCGCGCGTGCCCGAGGTCGTCCGAGCTCGCGACGAGCGCACCCGTGAGTTTTTCGAGCGACCGGACTCGGAGGCCGCCGCCATCGATTACGCGCCCGAACTCCCGGCGTACCTGTTCGCGCTCGGCGTTCTGGTCGAGCAGCGCGCGCTCGCCGTGGACGCCGGCACTGGTGACGGCGTGCTCCTCGACGCATTGGCGCCCATTTTCGAGCGTGTCATCGGCTTCGACCGCAGCGAGGCCCAGCTCGAGCGGGCGCGCAGGCGCGTAACGGACCGGGGATACGACAACGTGAGCCTCCTCCGCGCCGAAGCCGATGCGCCGGAGCTCACGGAGGCGGTCGGCGTCGGAGCCGACCTGGTCGTCGCGTCGCGGATGCTTCATCACGCGCCCCTGCCACGCGCCACGCTGGCCGCGCTGGGGCAGCTCCTCCGGCCGGGCGGCAGGCTCTTGGTCGTCGACTACTGTCGCCACGCGGACGAGGAGCTCCGGGAGCGTCAGGCGGACGTCTGGATGGGCTTCGACGCGACCGAGCTCGTCCAGCACGCGCGCGCGTCGGGTTTCGAGCACCCGAGCGTGTTCGCCATCCCGCGCGGCTACGTGAAGCGAAGCCGTGACGGCGGGGTGGGCTGGCAAGTGTTGTCGGCAACCAGGGCTGGTCGCACCAAGACGAAGGCCGCGCCGTCGATCCCCGAGGGGGAGGCGAGCTCGAGCCCGAGACTTCGAAAACAGGCATAAGGAGAAGAAAATGGCACAGAGTGTAGTGGTGGAAGACAGCGCGGCGGTGGAGCGCAAGAAGCGTCAGAAGAGCGTCCCGACCCAGAGCGGCAAGCATTACCGCGTGGCGGACCTCTCGCTCGCCGATTGGGGTCGCAAGGAGATCCAGATCGCCGAGACCGAGATGCCCGGGCTCATGGCGCTCCGCGCCGAGTACGGCGCGTCGAAGCCGCTCAAGGGCGCTCGCGTCGCGGGCTGCCTGCACATGACGATTCAGACCGCGGTGCTGATCGAGACCCTGAAGGAGCTCGGCGCCGAAGTGACCTGGACGTCGTGCAACATCTTCTCGACGCAGGATCACGCCGCGGCCGCGATCGCCAAGGCGGGGATCCCGGTCTTCGCCTGGAAGGGCGAGACCGAGGAGGAGTACGACTGGTGCATCGAGCAGCAGATCTTCGCGTTCGAGGGCGGCAAGGGCCCGAACAT
>JAEZYO010000376.1 GCA_023419055.1 Pseudomonadota bacterium
AAGAAGCCGTAGTCCTTGAATGTCACGCGGCAACCTGCCGCCCTGGGATCGGCGCTCTCCGCGAGCTCCATCCAACAACCCTTGCGAGAGCAGGCCTTGCGCACGTGCCCCTCGACCAGCACCGTCTTGCCCGCAAAGCTGTCCGGGGCCTTGAGCACCTCCGCCAGGGGCTTCCGGGCGTCACCCTTGATGGGCGCACCGAAGGGCGTGCCCGCCGGCGCGCGAGCGCTGCTGCTCGCGACGGGCTCGCTGGTGGTGGCTTGAGCGCGCTCTCGGGTCGTGGGAGAGGCCTCACACGCGACGAGGAGCAGAGAAAAAACGAGCAGGCCTCGCATGGTCGCCCAGTATAGCCCGCAGGAGCTCGAAGCAACCCGAGTACGCTCGCTCTTGCTTACTTCCCGAGGCGGTAGAGGATGCCCAGGCGCCCCGAAATGTAAGTGTCGGTCGCGCCGCCGGCGACGACGGGGTTGTCGTCCGGGATGGCATTGAAGTCGAACCCGTACCTCAGCCAGTCGAACCCGGCGATCACGTCGAGCGAAGGCATGAGCGAGTAGCCGACCTCGGCACCGGCATCGAGACCGGACCCCGTCGCGCCGGGGAACCAGACTCCCTCGAGATCGAGCTCACCCATCGAGAGCAGGAAGCGCGGGGCCACGTGGAAGCCGAGCAAGAGCTCGCCGAAACGGAATCGCCCGTCGATACCCGGACGGATGAAGCCGTAGTCGACGTCGGGGACCAGCGGGTTCGTCTCGTCACCCGACAGGGTGAACTTGTGCTTGCCGTACTCCGCGAAGATCCCGAGCTCGTGAACGCCGAGCGGGATACGACCCCGCAAGCCGACCCGAAACTCCTGCATGCTGGTCTCGAGCTCGAGCTCGTCGTCCGTGTTCTCGGCGTAGATCGAGCGCGTGGCGAAGCCCTGCTCGAAATGTCCCTGCAGGCCGATGTGGGCGAGGACGCCGTCGCCACCGAACGCCATTGGATAGAAGCGCAGGTCGGCGAAGATGGCGGGACCCAGCGGGAGCTCGTAGCTGTAGAGCGGGTCGATCCCGCGGCCCGGCAAGACCTCGGCGAGCGAGTCCGTGTATTCGAAGTTGCGGTTGTAAGCGCGGAGGCCGACGCTGAGCTCGAGCGGCGAAGGCTTTCCAGGCGAGTCGTCGCTAGGAGCCTCTTCAGCCGGTGCTTCTTCTTCTGCCGGCTCCTCCGCTTCCTCCGACGCGCCTTCTTCAGTGGCCTCTTCGGGCTCTGCTTCCGCTGCCTTGGCCATCGAGAGCGGGTCGGCGATCGAGGTGCCGAGGTCCTTCTGGATCGCCTTCTTGAGCTTTGGCGCGCTGCCGCCCTTCAAGTCCAGATCGCCGAGGTTCGTGCCGTCCTCCGCGTTGTGGACCGTGATCGTCAGGTTGAAGTTCTTGGAGACCTTCCCGGTGACGACCGCGTCGACCCCGAGGTCCTTCGCCACGCCCTGATAGGCGGAGTCGCTCTTCCCGCCGCCGATGTCGGCGTCGACCACGTCGTAGTTGCTGTCCTTCAGCACGCCGACGACCCAGCCGCGCACCTGCTCGTTCTTCGGTCCCTCGAACGAGCCAACCGCGACCTTCTTCTGACCTTGAGACTCGGCGCTCGAGTCGGAAGGGGCCGCGGAGGCGTGCGTCGCGCCAAGGAGCGCGAGAGGAACGGACAAAACGAGGGCGTTGAGCGTTCGCAGCGTGATTCGCATCTTGGCCGTGATTCTAGGAGGAATCTTCCGCTGAGCGGATCAGGTTCCGGTGCCGCCCGAGCCGCCGCTGGCTCCGCCCGACCCGCCGGCTCCGCCAGCAGTGCCGTCAGAACCACCGGACCCGCCGCTGGCTCCGCCCGAGCCGCCGCTGGCTCCGCCGGTGCCTGCGGTGCCACCCGAGCCCAGGCCTCCGCCGGTGCCCGCCGTACCGCCCGCGCCCGATCCGGCCGAGCCGCCGGCTCCGCCAGCGCTCATGCCTCCGCCGCCGCCAGCGCCGCCCGCCGCGCTCGTGCCACCCGAGCCGGCCGGGGGTTCCTTACCTGCCATGCAGTAAACCCAGCGGGTGATGCACGCGATGTCCGCCTGAGGGTCGTCCTTGAACTTGAAGGGTGCGACCGGCATCTTGACGCCGCAGGAGTGCGTCCCGAGGAGCTTCTCCAGCATCACGCTCTTCGACGGGTCCGCGCTGTCGACTCGCTTCTCCGTCAAGTCGCAGTTCGCCGCCGACCCGTCGAGAATCTCGGTGTCGCGCATGGTCCACGCGGGCTGATCGAGCAAGCGCTCCTCGACGCCGGGAGACTCCAAGTCAAGCGCGCCTGCGCGGGGTTCGGCCTTGCCGTGACAGCCGGCGGTGAGGCACGCCTCCTTCAGGGTGGCCTGAACGTCGCACTGGGCGCAGCTGCCCGCTGATTCGTCGAAGCGTTCGGGATCACCCTCGAGATCCGCACCCGAAGGGCAACCCGTGAGGAGTGCGCTCGACGTCGCGAGCAGGAGGAAACCGAGAGAAACCGAGAATGAAGTTTTCAAGACGTGCATCAATCACTCACGCTCGTCGTATCGAGATTGAGTCCGCGGCAGCGCGTACCGTAACATCAGAATGCCTGCTCAAGTCCAGCCTGAAATGCGGACAACTCGTACAACCATCTGTGTGCCCATCGAGGGCAATTTTGATTCAACTAAATGATGTGGACCAATGTTCCTATTCGAACGTGACCTTCTCAAACAGTGCCCAGTGCCATTCGCACGTCCGCGCAGTATCAAGTTTCAAGATGTCGACGCTGCAGGCGTAATTTTCTATCCACGCCTGCTCGAGTATTTCAACGACGCGTATCTCGACTTCTTGGCTCATGTCGGACAGCCGCTGCACGAGACCCTGGGCCGAGCGCCGTGGATCTCGCCCGTGAGGCATGCGGAGGCGGATTTCCTGCGTCCATTGCGGTTCGGTGACCGGGTCGAGGTGGGCATCGTAGCAGCGCGGGTCGAGCCCGAGGGTGAACCCGACGAGGTCACGCTCGGCTTTCGCATCGTGAAGCCTGGCACGCTCGAGGTCACGACGCTGGGGCAAGTCGTTCACACCTTCGTCGATCACCGATCGTTTCGGCGTACGCCGATCCCCGAGCCTCTGCTCTCTGCGTTTCGCGCGCTCGGTCCGTGACTGGGGCGACGCCGTGTCGCCGAGCGATTCACCCCGAGGTGTTGAGCTTCGGGCTCACGAGTGGGCACAGCCGTCCGGCTGCCATCCCTCGTGTGTCGTTTCGATCCAGTTTCCCGCCCTGTGTCTCGCTCAGGGCCTCGAGGCTCGCGATTAGACGCGGGCGCTCGTGGGGCGCGAGGCGCGCCGCGCAGTGGCGTGCCAACGCGTCCGTGTCGACAGGGGCGCGCGAGACCACGGCCGCAGCCACGACGTGGCCGAAGCTCGGGTCCGGCTCTCCGAAGGCGCAGGCGGCACCGATGCCCGGGAACGCGAGCAGCACGGCTTCCACGGCGAGAGGATCGACCTTCTCTCCACCCGTGACGATCACGTCGTCCGCGCGCCCCAGGACGACGAGTTCACCCCCTTGGGTGAGGTAGCCGCGATCGCTCGTGCGAAAGTAGCCGTCTTCGGTCAGAGGTGTCGGTTCGTCCCAGTAGCGGCTGAGGAGGGACGGGCCTGAGAACTCGAGGCGCTCGGCGTCGCTCGAGCGGAGCTTCACTCCTGAGAGCGGGCGCCCCGAGCTCGGGACCGGCGAGCTGAACTCGGGCGCACGAAAGCGCTCCGCGTAGGGGCGCGCCGCGATCTGCGAGCAGCCTTCCGTGAGCCCGTAGCTCGGAAGGACGGGCACCCTCGAGTGGTACGCCTTCTCGAGCTGGCGCAGGTTAGTGCCAGCGCCGCCTAGGAGGAGCGCGCGCAACGATGGTGGTGGCTCGAATCCGGCGTCGAGCAAGTCTTCGAGCAGGGTCGGCACCAGCGAGACGAAGCTGGCTCGCGAGGTGCGGATGGCGCCTTCGAGCTCGGTCATGCGCGCGCGGAGGGGGCCCCCGCCCTCGAACAAGACGACGGCGCGCCTCGAATAGAGCGATCTCGTGAGGATCGAAAGGCCGCCCACGTGAGCCGGCGAGAGGCAGAGTAGCCAGCGATCGTCATCGAGAACGCCGGTGTTCGCGTAGTGCGCGGCCGCAGAGGCGAGCAGAGCGCCTTCGCTCAGGACCGCGAGCTTCGGTCGCCCGCTGGTGCCCGAGGTCGCGACGATGGCGAAGGCGCGTGCGGGTGAGAGCGCTTGCGTCGCCGCGAATCGACGCTCGAGGGCGGGCCGAGCGCGAGCGTAGCTCGCGTGGTCGACTTCCAGTGCGCCCGCGCGCTCGGTAAGGCTCGCGCGGACGGCGACGTTCGTGCGCTCGTTGAGGAGCAAGAGCGGTCGTCCGAGCGCAGCGAGCGCCCAAAAGAGCTCGATGGTAGGAAGGTCGACGCTCATGAGCAGCGCGACCGGTTGGTCCGCGTTGGGCTCGACGCCCTGTTCGCCGAGCCACGCCGCAGCGCGTTCGACGCGCGCCGAGAGCGTGGCGTAGGTGATCTCGCCCTCGCGACTCACGACCGCGACCCGGTTCGGATCGTCGCGGCCCGCTTCGGCGAGAGAGAGGCGCTTCAAGCGTCGCTCCGCGTCAAGATCCCGAAGCCGCGTTCATTCCAGGGCTCGATGAGCGGGCCTCGTAGCCGCTCCGGCACTCCATCGGGCCAGGCCGCGAGCACCGCGTGCCCCCCGAGGCCGTCCGCCGGTCTCCCTGGTCCGAGCGCGAGCGAAAGCGCACGCGCCGCGGCCATGGCGAGCGGCCCGTCGAAGCAATGCGAGATCACGAGCTTCGAGGAGGCGGGGGCGGCTCGGGCGATCTCGAGACAGCGCGCGAGGCCCAGCACCATGGGCTTGAGCACGAGCACCGAAGCTTCGGCCTTCGAGACGTCGAGGTCGGGATCTTGGAGCGACTCATCGAGCGCTAAGGAGACCTCTACCGAGCTCGAAGTCGCACCCTCGAACGGTTCCTCGAGAAACTCGATGGGCGAGTCTCGGAGACTTCGAGAGAGGGAGCGAGCCTCGTCCGGCGAGAGGGTCTGGTTCGCGTCCAAGCGCAAGCGCGTGCCGGGAAACGCTCGCTCGACGGCCCGCGTGCGCTCGACGATGCGCTCCACCGGCTCGCGCCCGATCTTGAGCTTCAACGTTCGGAAGCCGAGCTCGATCGCACGCCGAGCTCCGTCGAGCGCCTCCGCGAGCGTTTGCTGATCCACCAGGGCGGCTGCCTCGAGCGCAACGACGGGCGTGGTTCGCCCGAGCTCGAGAGCGAGGACCTGCCACGCCGGGACCTCGAGCCGTAGGGCCTCGAGCTCCAGCAGGGAGCTCTCGAGCGCGTGGCGGGCAGCCGTGAAGCGCGGCGGGAGCAGGTGGCCCGCGGCTCGAAAGTCGCGCGGCAGCGCCTTGGCGTCGAGAGACGAAAGGGCGTCTCGGCAGGCGTCGAGGTGCTCTTCGGTTCGTCCGGAGAGAGGCGCGGCTTCTCCGCGCCCGGCGCGCCCCTCCGCGTCGCGGAGCTCGATGAGGAGGCCCTCGCGCTCACGAAATCGGCCGCGCGCGTTGCCCGTGGGCGCGGCCCACTCGACGCGATACGGGCGCACCGTGAGCGATTGGATCATCTTCAGCCCGTGATGCCGAGCCCGAGTCCCAGGGCGATGCCGATCATGAAGCTTACGCCGTACAGCGCGAGCAGCTTCGCGGTTTTCGCGAGCAGCGGATTCAACGCGCTGCCCCGCTCACGCGAGACGTCCCGACAAAGTCCGAACGCGAGAGGCAACGTGACGAGCGGCAAGAGCCCGAGGGGCGGGAGCGCGCCCGTGACGACGAGACCGACCGGAACCGAGTACGACAGCGCCATCAAGGCGAAGTACTCGGAAAGCGCGCCGCGCTCTCCGAGACGCACCGCGAGCGTGCGCTTGCCTGCGCGGCGATCGGTGTCCACGTCACGCAGGTTGTTGACGACCAGGATGGCGGTGGAGAGCGCTCCGACGGGGAGCGACGCCCAGAACGCGAGGGGGGGCACGCTGCCGAGCTGGACGAAAGCCGTACCGCACACGGCGACCGGCCCGAAGAAAACGAACACGAACAGATCGCCGAGCCCGTGATAACCGAGCGGGTAGGGGCCTCCCGTGTAGGCGATAGCGCTCGCGATGGAGAGCAGCCCGATCAGGATGATGATCGGACCCGCTACGACGGTCAGGTAGATCCCGATGAGCAGCGCGAGCGTGAAGACGACCAGCATCCCGAAGCGCACGGCGCGCGGCGAGAGCAACCCCGCCTGAACCGCGCGGGTGGGACCGAGTCGCTCGCTCGTGTCGGCGCCCTTTTCGTAGTCGAAGACGTCGTTCGCGAAATTGGCGCCGATCTGCAAGAGCAGCGCCCCCGCGAGGGCCGCTGCGAAGGGGCCGAGGCGCGGGCCCAGAGCGGCGTAGGTCGTCGCGGTTCCGACGAGCACCGGCGCGGCCGCTGCGCTGAGGGTCTTGGGGCGGGCCGCGAGCACCCACGCCGAAATCGAGGCCGGACGGATCGCAGGAGCAGCGGTGATAGGGGTCACGGGCGTTCCTTTACGTCGGTGAGCACAGGGAAAAAATCGCTTGCTCGACCCAATCGGGCCGTTCCAGGAGCAGGTTGTGCC
>JAEZYO010000433.1 GCA_023419055.1 Pseudomonadota bacterium
CGGCACGTCTTCCGGTGGTTCGTCGGCGACGACGGGTGGCGCGTCCGGTTCGGGTTCCGGCGGCACGGCCGGAACCACAGGGAGCACGGGCTCCACGGGCTCTACAGGTAGCACCGGCAGCACGGGTAGCACCGGCAGCACGGGTAGCACGGGTAGCACGGGGTCGACCGGGAGCACCGGCGCCACGGGTTCGGGCGGCACCTCTGGGGCCGGCGGCTCGGGCGGCGGTGGCGCGGGCGGCACCTCGGGCGGCTCGGGTGGCGGCGGCGCCGGTGGCGCTTCCGGCGGCTCCGGCGGCAGCACGTGAGCAGCAGTTAGTTAGCTAGTTCGACCCTTCCAAAATAGCCTCGAGGTGACATTGATGACGCACTGCAACCGCGCACTCTTTTCCACGATGGGAGCTGGTATCGCTACCATCTTGGGCTTCCTCATGACCGCTTGTGGTGACGACACGAGCACACCAGGAGGAGGTACCGGTGCCGGCCAGGGCGCAGGAGCCACCGGTGCCGGTGCTGGAACCGGTGCCGGTGGCGCGAGCAATGCCGGCGGCGCGAGCAATGCCGGTGGTGCGAGCAACGCCGGCGGCGCGAGCAATGCCGGCGGCGCGAGCAATGCCGGCGGCGCGAGCAACGCCGGCGGCGCGAGCAACACGGGTGGCTCCGCGGGCTCCGGTGGTAGTGGCGGTGGTGAACCCATCGTCAAGCCGGGCCTCGTCACCTCGAACGCGGAAGGCTTCTGGGTAGTGGGCGACACCATGCCCAGCACGGGGACCGCCACGGTTACCGTGAATGTCGACCAGCTCCAGCAGGTCTGGCACGGCTTCGGCGGCACCTTCAACGAGCGTGGCTGGGACGCGCTACAGAAGCTCAGTGAGGCCGACCGCGCGCGCGCCATCAGCCTCCTCTTCAGCAAGAGCGACGGCGCGGCCTTTACATGGGGTCGCATCCCGATCGGCGCGAGCGACTACGCGACGGATCGCTACACGCTTTGCGATCAAGAGAGCTTGGACATGTCCAAGTTCGACATCACTCGCGACACGATGAAGCTCCATCCGTACATCAAGGCCGCGCAGGCGGTTGCGTCGGACATCAAGTTCTGGGGCAGCCCGTGGACGCCCCCTCCCTGGATGAAGGAGGGCACGACGAAGGAAGGCGGATACGACCGCGGCCGAATGAGGAACGAGGAGAGCGTCCTCGCCGCCTACGCGCAGTACTTCGTCAAGTGGGTCCAGGGCTACGAAGCGGCGGGGATCCCGATCGATCACGTGCATCCGCAGAACGAACCAGGTTGGTCGCAGGACTACCCGAGCTGCGCCTGGGGTCCGTCCAGCGATGACAAGAACCTCCAGCCCTTCATGGGGCCCTTCACGGAGCGGCTCGGCGCAGCGCTCTCCGGCGCGGGGCTGAGCACGAAGGTTTGGTACGGCACTCTCTCGAACAACGACACCTTCGTCAGCTACTGGGGCAACCTCTCCAGTGCGGGCCGCGCGCTGATCGGCGGAGTCGGGCTCCAGTGGGGCACCATGGGGCGCATCGGGACCATCAAGACGGACGCGCCGAACGCGATCATCATGCAGTCCGAGCACATGTGCGGGAACTACCCGTGGCTCAGCACGAAGGCCAACAGCAAGGAAGCGGCGGACCAGAACAGCTTCTACGCCGCCGAAGCGCCCAACAACTACAACTACGGCCTCGAGTCGTGGGGTCTCATCCGCGACTGGATCAAGGCGGGCGTCAACATCTACAGCGCCTGGAACATGGTGCTGAACACCGGCGGCTTCAGCATGGATACGGTGCGGCCATGGCCGCAGAACGCGCTGCTCGCCGTCGACGAGGCCGGGCAGAAGTTGATCGAGACTCCGACGTATTGGGTCTTCCGCCACGTGTCGCAGTACGTCTCGCCCGGCGCGACGCGCGTGAACACGACCGGCGGTGACGCCCTCGCGTTCAAGAACCCGGACGGGAGCTTCACCACCATCCTGCACAACTCCGGGCAGTCGCCTGCTGCAACGGTGCTCTCGGTCGGTGCGACCACGGTGGAGTTCATGATTCCGGCTCGCGGCTGGGCCACCGTCAACACCCCCGCGCCCTGATGTAGAAAGTTGCAGTAAAGCGCCTTCCGCCGTCGGACTTTCCGGGGCGGAAGGCGCTCTTCGTTGGAGCCGCTGATGAGAAGACCGGGACGATCGCTACTAGGGGCGTGTGTTGCTTGCTTCGTCTGGGCGTGTTCGTCGACCGAGACTCCGAATAGCTCGACGGGGGCCGGCGGCACCGGGAGCAACGCAGGCGGTAGCGGCGCCGGCGCGGCAGGCGGCGCCAGCGGCGCTGCGAACGGAGGCAGCGCGGGCTCGACCGGCGCAAGCGGAGGTAACGGCAGCGGTGGCGCGAGCGGAGGCAACGGCAGCGGTGGCGCGAGCGGCGCGTCGCAGGGCGGCTCCGGAGGTTCTCCGGTCGTCGTCGAGCGCCCTCCGCTCGTGACGTCGGGAGCGGGCGAGTACTGGAAAGTGGGCACGCTGACGGAGGTGACCACGGGCACGCCCACGGTCACCGTGGACGTGGCGAGCGCGCTTCAGACGTGGATCGGCTTTGGCGGCACCTTCAACGAGGCGGGCTGGGACGCGCTCGGCGCGCTGACGGACACCGCGGAGCGCGATCGGGCGATCAAGCTGCTCTTCAGCCCGGCCGAAGGCGCAAACTTCGCCTGGGGTCGCATCCCGCTCGGCGCGAGCGACTACGCGCTCAGCCGCTACACGCTCGATGATCCTCCGGGCAACGCGGCCGATCCGAACATGGAGCACTTCTCCATCGCTCGCGACGAGATGGCGCTCATCCCGTACATCAAGGCCGCGCAGGCAGTGAAGGGTGACATCAAGTTCTGGGCGAGCCCCTGGACCCCGCCGCCGTGGATGAAGACTCCCGCTCAGTATGACGGAACCGACGAAGGGCCCGGCGGCAATCCGGCTCCCACGTACGAGGCGTACATCAACGACGACTCGGCGACCTTGCAGGCCTACGCGCTCTACTTCGCGCGTTTCATCGAAGCCTACGGAGAGAAGGGCATCCCGATCGACCACGTCCAGCCGCAGAACGAGCCGGGCTACGACACCCGGTATCCCTCGTGCTTGTGGGACGCGGGCCTGCTCAGCACCTTCGTCAAAACGTATCTCGGTCCGACGCTCGCGGAGCGTACCCCCAACACGAAGATCTGGTTCGGCACGCTCTCGAACGATCAGACGTACCCGAACGACATCATGGGCCTCTCGGGGGACGCGCTGAACTACGTGACGGGCGTGGGCCTCCAGTGGAACACCATGGGGCGCATCCCTTCGCTCCTCGGCATGAAGTCCGACCTTCTCATCATGCAGACGGAGCACAAGTGCGGCAATTACCCGTTCACCGTCAATAACCCCGCGCCGTTCCAGCCTCCGGCGTTCAACGCCGACAAGCCGCAGAACGACCACGCGTACGCGATGGAGAGCTGGTACTACATCCGCCAGTGGATCAAGGCGGGCGTCCACGCGTACAGCGCCTGGAACATGGTGCTCGATACGGTCGGAAAGAACCTCGACGCCCAGCGCCCTTGGCCGCAGAACGCGCTCCTCGTGGTCGATCGCGCCGCGAACAAGCTGATCGAGACGCCGGCTTACTACGTCTTCCGGCACCTCTCGTTCTTCGTGGACCCCGGCGCCACGCACCTGACCACGACGGGCGGCGACGCGCTCGCGTTCAAGAACCCCGACGGCAGCATCGTCACGGTCGTGTTCAACTCGGCGAACGCGGCGGCCGATACGATTGTTGCTCTCGGTACCACCAACGTTCAGGTCCAGGTCCCGGCTCAGGGCTGGGCCACCGTCTACTGGAAGGGCTGACCGATGACGTGGTTGACGCATCTCGGGCGTACTTATCTGCTCGCCCCTGGCCTCGTGTGCATGGCCGTCGCCGGCGCGTGCAGTGATCAGGGCGCCGGCGGGGGAACCGGAGGGACGACGGGCAGCGGCGCTACTGGTGCGGGCGCGAGTGGCGCTGGTGCGAGTGGAGGTGGCGGCGGAACGACCGCCAACACGGGTGGCAGCGCGCAGAACGGCGGCACCGGCGGCGGCACCGCCGGCAGCAGCGGCTCGGCGGGCCTCGGCGGCAACCTGGGCTCCGAAGAGCCCTATCCGATCCCTGAGAACCTGCCCGCCGAGACGGGCGCGGATCTGTGGCTCAGGTACCCCAAGGTTCCGATCCCGGGCCGCCTGGCGGAGTATCAGGCCGCGTTCACTCAGGTCGTCAGCGAGGCTGGTGAAGCGAGCATCCAGGCTGCGTCGGAAGAGCTGGTGCTCGGCTTGAGCGGGCTCACGGGTAACGCCGTGAGCGCTGGTACCACGGTGAGCGGCGCCGGCGCAGTGGTGATCGGCACGCCCGAGACGTCTCCCATCATTGCAGCGCTCCCGCTCGCGAGCGAGCTCGCCGCGCTCGGTCCCGAGGGCTACCTGGTGCGCGCCACGGAGTCAGGCGGGCAGAGCATCATCGCCGTCGCGGCGAACACCGAGATCGGCGTGCTGTACGGCAGCTTCGCGCTCCTCCGGCACCTGACGACGCACAGCAAGCTCGAGGGGCTTTCGCTCAGCGGGTCACCCAAGATCAAGAACCGGTTGCTCAACCACTGGGACAACCTCAACGGCACGGTCGAGCGCGGCTACGCTGGTACCTCGATCTGGTGGCCCGGGTCGCCCGAGCGCTGGAAGGCGTACGCCCGAGCGAACGCGTCGATCGGGATCAACGGCACGTCCATCACCAACGTCAACGCCGACGAAGCGGTGCTCAACCGCATCGCGGACGTGAAGGCGCGTGCGGACGCGCTGCGTCCGTACGGGATCAAGGTCTACCTCACTGCTCCCTTCAACGCGCCACAGACGCTCGGCGGCCTCGGCACTTCCGATCCCACGAACGCGAGCGTCAAGGGTTGGTGGGCCGACAAGGCCGACGAGATCTACGCGCAGATCCCTGATTTTGGCGGATTTTTGATCAAGGCCAACTCGGAGGGCCAGCCCGGGCCCCTGCAGTACAACAAGACTCACGCCGAGGGCGCGAACGCGCTCGCCGCTGCCGTGGAGCCCCACGGCGGTATCGTGCTGTGGCGGGCGTTCGTGTACTCGGAGACGAACCCGGCCGACCGCATCACCCAGGCCTACGACCAATTCAAGCCGCTCGACGGTCAGTTCGACGACAACGTGCTCGTCCAGGTCAAGAACGGTCCGCTCGACTTCCAGCCGCGTGAGCCGTTCAGTCCGTTGTTCGGCGGCATGCCGGGTACGCCGCTCGCGCTCGAGCTCCAGATCACCAAGGAGTACCTGGGCGAAGACACGCACCTCGCGTACCTCGGGCCGATGTGGGAAGAGGTCTTGAAGGCCGATGTGAAAGGGGACGGCGCGGGCTCGACCGTGGCTCGCGTCATCGACGGATCACTCGAGAGTCACAGCCTGACCGCCATCTCGGGCGTGTCCAACGTCGGGAAGGACACGAGCTGGACCGGGTCTCACTTCAACCAGGCCAACTGGTACGCGTACGGTCGCCTGGCGTGGGACCCCGACGCATCGGCCCAGACCGTCGCGGAAGAGTGGGTCCGGCAAACCTTCTCGAACGACCCGACTTTCGTCGCGCCAGTAGTCGGGATGATGATGGGCTCACACCAGACGCTGGTCGACTACATGACCCCGCTCGGTCTCGCCCACATCATGGGCGACGATCAGCACTACGGACCGGGGCCCTGGCTGAACTCGTTCGGAGACCACCCCGAGTGGAACCCCGTCTACTATCACAAGGCCGACGCCCAGGGCCTCGGCTTCAACCGCACCGCGACGGGTAGCAACGCGGTCGGGCAATACGCGAGCGCGGTAGGAAGCGTCTTCGCGGATCGGGCCACCATCCCCGAAGACTTTCTGCTCTTCTTCCATCACGTCGGCTGGTCGGAGACACTCGCTTCGGGCAGGACCCTCTGGGCCGAGCTCGTCCACCGCTACAGCGCGGGTGTCGACGGGGTCCAGGTCATGCGCGACACCTGGGCGCCGCTCTCGAACCGCATCGACAGCCAGCGATTCGGTGAGGTCACCGACTTCCTCGAGATCCAGCACTACGAGGCGCGCTGGTGGCGTGACGCTTGCCTCGCCTACTTCACGTCGGTCTCGCAGCAGCCGATCCCGGAGGGCTACGC
>JAEZYO010000438.1 GCA_023419055.1 Pseudomonadota bacterium
GAGCAGCTCGTCGATCCGCACGAGAACCTCGGCGAAGCGCGCCGCCCGAGGCCCGCCCGCTGCGGAGAGCGCCGCCGCGTCGATACCGGCGCGCCGGAACGCGCCGATGGCTCCGTCGAAAGCGCGCGCGTAGCGCCCGTCCTTGTCGAGCGCGAGCGTGCAGGCAAGCTCGGTCGTCTCGGCGCTCGCGACGCGAAAGGCGCTCTTCCGGGACGCTGCGTCGGCGATCAAGCGGCGACGCATGAGCGCCGTTCGGCCGGCGATCGCCGCGAGCTCTACTTGCCGGTCGTTCAGGACGATGTCGACGAGCGGCGCTTTGCTGGGTGATGAACCGCGCAATTCGAGTCGACTGCTACGCGATCCTCCGCGGTCGTCAAGCTCGGCGGGGGCGGGCTAGGTCAGAGAACGACCGCGGGCGGTGCGAGGGGCTCGCGGCTCAGCTGCCCTGAGCGCGGCGCTCGGCTTCCTTGCGCGTGTCGGTGACGGCTTTCGCGGCGGCTCCGCGCTCCTCCGAGAGCACGAGCGAGCGCGGCGCGGGCATGTCCGGCACGATGAAGAGCTCGAGATCGAGCTCGCTGTTCTTGTCGTCCACCTGGCGGATGCGCCAGATGGCGTCGAGCCGCTTCACGTTGCCCTTGATGAGCTTGCCGCGAACGATCTCTTCATTGCCGACCTTCTGCGGCGGGTCGAAGCGAACGATCGCCCAGATCTTTGCGGCACCCTTCAGGATGGGCACCTGGAGGTAAACGTCGGTCTTGTCGCCCGATTTGCCGACCACGCGGGCCTGCTCGAACTTGGAGATGATCTTCGAGTACTTCGAAAAGTCGGTCACCACGGAGCGGACCGTGCTGGTGGGCGCCTTCACCGTCGCGCGCGCCGCACCGACCTGCACGTCGGTCTTCTCCATCTTGACCTCGTAGCGCGTCACCTTGCGGTTCGAGCTTTCACCCGCAAAGCTCGGCACGCTGACGAGCAACAGGCCGCAGGCCGCGGCCCCCACCATGACTTTTGCCCTACTCAACCAACCACTCTTTCCGGCGTTCATCACTCGAGATGCTCCTGCACGGCCCGTGCCGGCGGACACGGGGAGGAAGTAGCGTCGCAAAGTATGAGGAACTCGATGGCTCTTTGCCAGCTCTCGGCACGCGGTTCACGACCGATGTGACCTCGGGTGACGCAAAAACGGCACACGCCACGGGCGGAGCCCGGTCCGCGCCGCGCGACACCGAGCGGCAAATGTCACGTTGCGCTGCTGGCAGCCTGATCGAGAGGAGCGATCGTACAGTTTCCCGAGAACTGGACTCCCTTGTCCATGAAGATCTCGGGCGCATGTAAGGTGCCGCTCACGCGGGCTGGCACATAAAGCTCGATCCCTTCCACCGCGCGCACCCGCCCCTGCACGCTGCCACCCTTGATGATGACCACACCGGCCTCGATTTCCGCGTCGACTTCGGCCCCGTCGCCGATGATGAGGACGTCGCTGCTCGAGATTTCACCTTTGAAGCTGCCGTCGATGCGCACGCGCCCCTCGAAATGCAGCTTTCCTTCGAAGTGAGTGCCCCGGCCGAGGAGGGCGGTGATCTCGGTAGCAGGTAAGGTGGTCGGCATAGGGCGGAGCGTAACACCGGGCACGGGCCCGTAACACCGGCCACGAGACCATATCCAGGGCGGGTGTAACTAGGCTAGGCTCGGCCCCTGAACGATGCGCCGGCCCCTCCTTGCCGGAACTCTCCTCGGTATCCTGGCGAGCGCGCTGCTCGCGAGCCGAGGTCACGCCCAGGTGGTGAGTCCGGACGCACCTTCGCCGGCCCCGGCGCCCGGTGATCGCGGGGTCGAGGAGGAAGGAGCCCCCCGAGAGACCGAGCGCGCCCGGCCGATCCCGTTTCGAGGCAGCGCGATCTCCTACGACAACTCGGTGTCTACCCAGACGCTCGGTGTCGGCAGCGATTACCAGAGCAACAACCCGACGTGGGAGATGGCGCTCGGTTTTCGCGGCCTCTACCGGCTCTGGGAAGAGCCCGACCAGCGCTCGGTGCTCGTGGGCGGCTCGCTGGCGCTGATCCACGAAATGACGAACAGCGACACGACCACCGAGCGCGGCGAGTGGACGCTCACCGACGCGGAGCTCTTGCTCGGCTACTCGCAGAAGCTCGCGGAAAATGGGCCTTTCCGCACTGACATGCTGCTCGCCGCGCCGACCCTGTCGCTCCCCACCTCTCAGGCCAGCGCGAACAACGGGAAGATCCTGGGCCTGGGCCTGGGCGGTTCCATCACGCAATCGCTGCCCGTTCGCGAGGGCGAGGCGTTTCTGCCGCAAGCGCGCCTGCGCGGGAGGCTCGGCTACACGTACCAATTCACCCGCGCGGTCGTGCCGACGAACGACGAGATCGAGCGGGTGACCGTCGACCCGCTCGGCAACACCGTCCCGAGCGACCAGCTGAACGGCGCCGCGTTCGCTCAGCATCAAGGCAACATCGCCGTCGCGCTCGGCCTCGATTTCCTCGAAAATCTCAGCCTCGACACCGAGCTCGGCTTTCGGCCGTCGTACAAGTACCCGCTCCCCGACGAGGAGATCTGCGGCGTGGTCCTGACGGGGTGCGTGGAGCCGGAGCGCGTGTCGGACCCGCAGAATTTCTCGGTGATCACCGTGTTCCAGAGCGAGCTTGCGCTGAACGCGCCGAAGCCCCTCACTTTTTCGGTCGGGTATCAGAACGTCACGCTTCAGGTCGGGCCCAACGGCGAGCGGCGCAACGTCCTCTACAGCCCCGACGCGCGCTTCTTCGCGTCGATCGCTCTTCAGCTCGATCAGGCTTACGACTCGTCGGTTCCGACCACGAAGGCTCGCGACCAGGCGCGGCGCGCGTCGCCGGACCACCGGTTCTAGGCTCGTGAAGCTCGGCGG
>JAEZYO010000498.1 GCA_023419055.1 Pseudomonadota bacterium
AGCCTTCTCCCCGCACCGTGCGGATCAGGTCGACGCCGAGCTTGCGCCGAATGCGCCCGATCAAGACTTCCAAGCTTGCGCTCTCCGCCTCGCCCTTGCGGCCCCAGAAGCGCTCGAGGAGCTCGGCCTTGCCGACGACTCGCCCCTCGCTCGCGGCCAAGAGCTCGAGGATCCCCCACTCTCGCGCGGTGACGGGCGCTTCCTCCTCGCCGCGCAGGGCCCGCCTGGCGCGAAAATCCAGCTGAACCTCGCCCCGCTTCAAGACCGCGGCGCTAGGGGCACGCGCTCTCCGCGACAGCGCCCGAACGCGAGCCCTGAGCTCCGCCACCGCAAAGGGCTTCGCGAGGTAGTCGTCCGCTCCCGCGTCGAGGCAGCGCACGCGCGAAGCGACCCGATTCTCTGCCGTCAGGATCAGGATCGCAGGGGCGTCACTCGTCTGGCGCAACTTGCGGCAGAGCTCCTCACCCGAGCCGTCCGGCAGCCCCAGGTCGAGCACCACGATCTCGGGCCGGCGCTGCTTCGCGACCTCCCGAGCGCGGGCCAGCGTGCTCGCGACGAAGACCTCGTGCGCGTCCCTTTCGAGCGCCGTCTGCACGAGCTCGAGCACTTCTTCATGGTCGTCGACGACGAGGACTCGCATGGGACCGCTTCGAGCCGTAGACGTTACTCCGGCACGCGCACCCACACCCCGCGAAAGCTCTTCTTTCCCGGATCCTTCTGCTTCTTGCAGGGTTTACCCGCGACATCCTTGGTCCCGTCGTCGCTCAAAATGAGGATTTCGTCTCGACTATCGTCCGCGAAAATGGCCTCCGCGCCGAAGCCCGAAAGGTCGACCGCGAGCGGCTCCACGGTGCGCTCGCCCTTCAAGCGAAAGAGCTTGAAAGGACCGCCGTCCCCGCTCGGCCCCGCGAGAATGAGCGTGGTCGACTTCCAGCGGCTGAGCGCGCGCACGCCGAGCCCGCCGAGGTCGAGCAACACAGGATCCGAGAAGCGCGCCTTCTTCCCTTCGAGCACCTCTTCGGGGTTGAGCAGACCGACGAGCAGCGCTCGGCCTTGGGGCAATGGGTTCCGAAAACCGAGCCAGAGCCCGCCTTCGGCCCGCGCGGTCAACCCTTCCAAGTTGAAGCCTCCCGGCTCCTTCGGCGGGAGCATGGACGCCGCCCGAAGCCCGAAGCGCGCGAGCTTCGGCTCGTCCATCAGGTCCTCGAGCAAGGAGCGGTACGTGCCGAGAACCTTCAACCCTCCGCTGTCCGAGGGGAGCTCGGTCGCGAAGAAGCGCAGCCTGTCAGGGTCACGCTTTCCCTTCGAGGTGCGCGCGTGGGACGAAATGAAGTACGCGCGATCCCCGACCCTCGTCGAGCCCTCGAGGTCCGACTCCGCTCCCTTCGTCCGTTCGATGCCGAGGCTCGACGACACGTCGATCTCGAGCACCGGCTTGCCACCGCGCTCGACGTCGTAAACGCGGAGCAGGTTGTTCTCGTCGTCCGCGACGAGCGCGCGGGTGCGGCCGAGCTCCACCGCGGCCGAAGCGTCGCAGGTTCCCTCGAACGAGACGACCCGCGCTCCGTTCTCGGGGGTGGCAGCGGCGCGCTGGCAGGACAATCCGGCCACGAGCACGAGTCCGAGCAGGCGGTGAGAGGTCCCTAGTGCGGCGAAAGGCGCCATGTCTCGGAGAGCATCGTGGCCTTCGGCGCTCGGGTCAACGCCGAGTCAGGGCTCGTTTGGATCGCGTTTGGGATCCGGGGTTGCTCGATCGCGCGCGGGTGCGAATGCTGACCTCATCGAGGACTATCATGCGACTTCGAACCCTTCCCATCATCGCCCTGTTGCTCGCTTCCCCGGCCGTCGCCCTCGCTGACGACGACGACGACGTCACCCTGGACAGCTTGCCCCCGCCCGTCAAAGCCACGGTCCAACGCGAGGTCAAGGGAGGTCAAATCCTCGACCTCGAACGGGATACCAAGCAAGGCAAGGTCGTCTTCGAGGTCGAGTTCGTCGAGGGCGGCAAGTACTGGGAAATCCACGTCGCCGAAGACGGCAAGCTCCTCAACCGCCGCCCGGATTGAGCGCGTCAGCTCGGATCGAGCACGTGTCCGAGGAACAGGATCTGTCCCGTCGGCTCGTCGTAGATCGCGAACAAGAATGGTCGGTCGAAGGTGATGGTCGCTAGTGGCTTCGGCGACTCCGTCCCGATCACGACGGCAGTCGCCGCGGCCGCTTCGACCCCCTCTTCATTCAGAGCGATGAAGGCCTTGTGATAGACCTCGTCGATGAAGAGGTGCTCGACGCCTCCGGCGATGGCCGTGAAGTCCGCGCTTCCGGAGAACGCCGTCGGCATGCCGAGCTCCTTGAGCGGCTCTCGCAGCGGGTTCTCGGACTCGAACTCGAACTTCGGGAGCGTGACGGTGGTCATGTGCTCGCCCAGGCCGGCGAGCGCACCTTGAAAGAAGGCGTCGTCGATGGAACCTGCCAGGTTCTCGAACTCACCCTCGTCCGGCAGGATGAAGAGCATCCGTACCGCCTCGGAGACGTACGGAAGCTCGATGGCCTGATAGTTCTCTCCGTCGACGTATCGAGTTTCGAGCTCGCTCTGGACCATCATCGGCACCGTCACGTCGCCGCCCGGCGCGTGGAACGTACCGTCGGCGGTGTCGTCCGGATCGAACTTGGAGAGCCAACTCGCCTTGAAATAGATGGCGTTCGTCAGGACCAGGCGCGTGTCGGAGGTGAGCGCGTCCTCGGGCAAAAGATCCTTGATGCGTGACTCCGTCTGCTCCTCCACCCAACCGTTGATGAGCGCGCGGGCGGCCTGGCTGTCGGCGAAATTCACGCCGAAGAGGCCCGCTCCGTAGTGCTCGGCCAGGACGTCGAGGTACGGCTCCTGGAACGGATAGTTCTCCTGGCCCCAAGCTTGATTCACGATGCTGAGCTCGAACCCCGTGCCGGTGCTCGAGGGGTCGAGCTCGTTCGCGCGACCGTCGAGCGCCAGCAACGCGCCATTGAACGCGGAGTGCAGCGCGGGCTCGGGTAAATCGAAGTGGAGCACGGACCGCATCTCGGACTCGGTCGTGCCTTCGGCGCCGGGCAGCGTCATGCCGAGCGCCACCGAGATGCTGAACGGCGACAAGAACAGGTTCTCGTCGTGCGACAGCTGGCGGTAGAGGTCGAACGCGAACGCGCGGTTCCCCTCCCCGAGCAGAGCCGCGTCCTCCTCGCTCACCTCGGGTGAGTCATCGTACGGCTTCGCCGACTTGAAGACCGTGACACCTTCGGGTTCCGTGCCGGAATCAGGCTTGGCCGGCGCGTCCATCGGGTTCCCCGTGCTCGTCCCCTCGCAAGCCAACACCGAGGCGATCGAGAAAATAAGCAGCCAATCGCGGCGTCGCATCGTCACTCCTTCCCTTCCTTCTTTCGAGACAGCGGAAACATCTGGAAATTCAGCTGGACGACGCGCTCGGCGTCGGCGTCGCTCTGGTAGCGCTGGAGCAGCACGCTGCGGAATGCGGCGAGCTCCGCCTTCAGCGCTTCGAACTGCGCGCTGCTCAAGCACAACGTGAGCGACGCGATCTCGCGCTCTTCACGCGGCACCCGATCGAGCGCGCCCGCGGCGTGCGCCATCATGGCCCGGTGGAACTCCACCACGTGGTGGCCGAGCGGCCCCTCGGGGGTCTCGACCAACTCTTCCGGCTGCACCAGGCGCCCGGCTTCGTTGCGAACCAAGAGCCCGAGCTCGAGCAGCACCGCGAGCGCGCGCTTGGCCTGGGCCGCGCTGATCGGCGGCATCAACGTACGGGCGATCCAGGCTGGATCTTCCTCGAAATCCTGCCGGACTACGAGCTCCCGCACCGCGGGGATGTACCACTCGGAGTGATACTCGGACTGCGCGGCGTCGAGCTTGTGCACCTTGCGGAAACGGCTGAAGCGACGCAAGCGCTCGTAGTGGAGCTCCCGCTCGCGAGCGAGCCGCGCCTGATTGAACGCGACCAGCGCGCAGAAGTATTCGACCGCCTCACCGTTCAACCCGCACCCCTCGGCAAAGCGCAGCGCCATCTCCGGCGTCAGGTTGCGCGCTCCGTCCATCACGAGCTTCAAGTAGTTCGGCGAGCGGAGCCCCGTGACGCGGGAGAACGCGCGGAGCGAGTACCCGGCCTTCCGACGCTTGTTGTGCTCGCAGTACTCGCGCAGGAACGCCCGGTAGTCGCGGTACCGGAAAACGTCGACGCTGGCCCGCATGCCCATCGCCCAGCAGGATGCCCGAACGCATTCCTAGGCGCCAGGCACCGATGCAAGATTCAGCATACTCAGCGTATTCATTCTAGACGGGCAAAATCTGAATTTTATCAACAAATACAGTCATCTATAGCCTATTGATCATCGCTCATTTTACCCAACTACGGACCGTCTAGTCTTCACGCCACAGCTTCGTCTACTCCTTCCCCCAGCGCTACGAGATGCTCCCTCACCTATGAGTGACGAGCCCCTCGACCGAGCCCGAGACCGCGAAAAAGCTCGCCGCGCTGCGCGCCACCCCGAGCGTCCGGGCCAGCGCTGCAAAGCCACCGCGGGGTCCATCGTTCCCGTCATCGATCGCGCCCGCTGCGAGGGTAAGCGCGACTGCGTCGCGGTGTGCCCCTACGACGTGTTCGAGGTGCGCCGCATCGACGACGCCGACTTCGCGAAGCTCGGCTTCCTCGCCAAGCTCAAGAGCCGCGCGCACCGGCGCCAGACCGCTTACACGCCGCGGGCGGATGCGTGCCAGGCCTGCGGACTGTGCGTGGTGGCGTGCCCGGAAGGCGCGATCGAGCTCGTCGAAGCGCGAAAGTGACGCTCTGCGCCGTGTCGCCTGGACAGTTTCAGAACTGG
>JAEZYO010000480.1 GCA_023419055.1 Pseudomonadota bacterium
GGAGAGGCTCGGCCGAATTTCCTCCTTCGAGGATCGCGGAGCGCGTCACTTGGGCCGAGGGGAGCGCCGCGTGCCGCTGCCGCCAAACCACCGTGTTTTGCCGAAGAGTCCGAGACCGACCCAGCACTCCGCTCCAAAGAGGAGGGTTTGTGCCAGCTGTGCCAACGGGACCTCGCGCATAAGGCCGCTATCTGGTTCCGGCGCTCCGCGCATCGAAGCAGGATGGAAGCGCCGGTGGAGTACCGGGAATCCCTCAGTTTCTTGCTGAGCCCGGGCCCGGACCTCGAACCTTCGAGCCCGGGTCATACGTCAGAACGAAAACGCTGCAGCCCGAACAATCTTGGTCAGGTGAAAGTCCTTGTATGGTACGGGATGTGCCTGCGCGGATCGGCCATGGTCGCCAAGTTCTTGCCTTGGATCGCCCTCGCTACTCTGACTCTCGTCGTGGGATGCGGCGGCTCGCAGCACCGCGAGGACGACGGTGCTGCAGCGGGGAGAGGCGGATCGAGCGGAGGCGGCGCGACGGGGAGCGGTGGTTCGCAGTCGAGCGCTGGATCCGGTGGCGCGGGCGCGAGCGCCTCGACGGGCAGTGGCGGAGGCGGAGGAGCGAACAGCGGAGGAGCGAACCATGGGGGCACCAGCGGCGGCGGGAGCGGCGGTGCCTACGAGTGCACCGCAGAGGCCTTGCACGCTTCGACAAGAGCTGCATGACCGTGGAGGACTGCCTCCTCGTCGACCACACGACCAGCTGCTGCGGGGACCAGCTGCGCGTGGCCATCGACGCAACAGAGGCCGACGCGTTCAGCGCCGCCGAGACTTATTGTTCGTCTCTGCTTCCCACCTGCGACTGCGTCGCTCAAGGCGTCTCTGCCGAAGATGGGAGCTTGGTCCCGTTCGGAAAAGAGGACCTGATCGTCGCTCGCTGCACCGACGGCATTTGCGGGAGCCACTACGCTGCCCCGACCTTCCAGTGCGCGAACCGCGCCTGCACGGTAGAGGAGCGCTGCACCATCATGATCGGCGGGCCTGCGGGTTCCGAGCCTTCCGGCAGCTGCAGCCCTGACAACGGCTGCAACGACTGCGACTGCGTCGAGACGAGTCTGGGTTGCCAGTGCGGCGCTGACGAAGGCAACGTCACCATCACCTGTGCGGCTCCCTGAACCGCTCCTTCGCCGCGCTTATTCGAACACGGCTCGGTTGATCTCGTCGCAGAGCGCCGAGTCGTAGCGAAGCTTCGCGTCGTGCAGGCTCACTGCGGGCACCGCGCCCATCAACGAGTTCGTCAAGAACACCTGATCGGCACCGAGCAGATCCTCCACCGTGAGCCGTCGATCCTCGACGGTGAAGCCCCACTGCGAGAGGAGCCGCCGAACCTCGGCCGCCATCACACCCGGCAAGGCGTGCTCCGAAAGAGGGAAACACGCAGTGTCCGCGAACACGCAGCACACGCTAGCGGTGTTGGTCTCCGACACGGAGCGATCGACGTTGAGGATCAAGGCTTCGTCACCGCCTTGCCGCTTGGCCCAATCGCCGGCCAACTTGTAAGCCATGTAGTTGAGGGTCTTGTGGCTCGCCAAGTGTGTCTGCCGGACGTGCGGGTACACGCGCAGGGACAACCCGGGCTTCGAGCTCAGAGCCGGACGAGGCGCGTACGGCCTCGCGCTCGCCATGAGCACTGGAGACGGGCGCGCGGCGCTCGGCTTTCCTGCCGCCGCCAAGATCTTGACGGCGGCGACCGCGCTCGAGAGCCCATTCTTCCGGATGATCTCCGCGATCACGTCGGCCCAGGTGATGTCCGGCGGCGCGCCCTCGAAGAACTCACGCCAGGCGAGCTCGAAGCGTTGCACGTGCGCGTCGAGCAGGATCGGGCGGCCAGCTTGAACCCTCAGCGTCTCGAAGAAGCCGAAGCCGTACGCCAGGCCTTCGCTGTCGATCGGGACGGACGCGGCGATGCTGGGCTTGAAGGCCCCGTTGTGCCAGACGATCTTGGTCGGCTCCTCGGCGCTCGTTGCGTCCAGCGCGTTCATGAGCGTGCGCCCTTTGTGGAGCGTCTCCTCGAACTCGCTCGCTGGATCCGAGTCGAACACGATGCCGCCGCCCACGGAGAACACGACCTTTTCGCCGGTGAACGTCGCTGTTCGAATCGCGATCGAGAGATCCATCGAGCCGTCGAACCCGACGTAGCCGATGCTGCCCGTATAAATGTGCCGGCGAACCGGCTCGAGCTCGTCGATGATTTCCATGGCCCGGATCTTCGGGCAGCCGGTGATCGAGCCCCCCGGAAAAGTCGCGCGGAGCAGATCGACGGCGTCCATCCCGGGATCGAGCTCTCCCCTCACGATCGAAACGAGGTGGTGGACGTTCTGGTACCCCTCGAGGCGCTTGTGCTCGAGCACGCGCACCGATCCGGCGCGGCAGACCTTGCCGATGTCGTTCCGGAGCAGGTCGACGATCATCGACAGCTCGGCGTCTTCCTTCTTGCTCTCCATGAGCTCCGTCCGCAGCGCCTCGTCCTCGGCTGGGGTCTGCCCGCGAGGCCGCGTGCCTTTGATGGGCCGTGTTTCCACGCTGCCGTTCCGGAGCTCGATGAAACGCTCGGGAGAGGTCGAAACGATCTGGTGATCCCCGGCGTTGATGTAAGCGAAGAAGGGGGCCGGATTCGCCGCATACGTGCTGGCGAAGGATTCGAAGGGATCCCCCGCGAACGGCCCCTGAAAGCGCTGCGACATGTTCACCTGGTAGACGTCGCCTTCGACGATGTACCTGCGGATCGCCTCGACCGCCGAGATGTACTCCGATCGCGAAAAGTCCGAGGCGCACTTGCCGGTGGCCTGGAGGCCGCGTTCGCGAGACGCGGGCGGGGCGCCGAGCGCCTGCTTGAAGCGCGCGACGTCTCGGCCGGCGCGAGCCTCATCGCCTTGCAAGCGCATCGAAAGGAGCGTCGTCGCGCCCGAGGCGCGTTCCTGGATCACGATGAGGGACGGCGCGACGAGGTGCATCAGCGGCAAACCGAGATCGTCGACGCTCGTTCTCGGCAGCTGTTCCAGGCAATCCTTCAGATCGTAGGCGAAGTAGCCGAGGAGCCCACTCGAGAGTGGCAGCGAAGGAAGCCCTGGCACCCGAGAGTGCTGCAGCAGCCGGCGCAGCGTGGCGAACGGGTCCTCCTCGAGCTCGACACGCTGGTCGCCGTCCGCGAGCGTGGTCCGCGTGCGGTGGCCGCTCAGCGAAAGCCAGGGATAGAGGCCGAGGATGTGGTGACGTGCCGAGTCGTGCGCTCCGCCGCTCATCAGAGCCACCGTGCCGGGCAGATGAGCGAAGCGGCGCACCACTTCCAGGAACGGTTCTCTCAGGTGGAGGGGTTCCGAGTCGACCCCGCTGACTTTTCTGAGCCAGGTCGGGCCGGGCTCGCTCGCAGCGTTCGTCACGAGAGCGCTCCTTTCAGCGGTCCCGAGCGCAAGAAGTTCTCGATCAGCAGAAACCCGTGCTGAGTCAAGAAGCTCTCGGGGTGGAACTGCACGCCGAACAGTGGATCGCGGACGTGTTGAACCCCCATGGGTACGCCGTCTTCGGAACGAGCGTTGACCCGGAGCTCCTCACTGATGCCCGTGATGGCGAGGGAGTGGTAGCGCGCTACCGTGAGCGGTTGCGGAACGCCTGCGAAGAGGCCCGACCCGTCGTGATGAACCGCGCTGGTCTTGCCATGCATCGGAACCGGCGCGTGCACCGTGCTGCCCCCGAACGCCTCGTTCATGCACTGCATGCCGAGGCACACGCCCAGAATGGGAAACTCGCCGTGGCAGCGACGGATGAGCTCGGTGGAGATTCCGGCGGCGCTCGGGCTCTTGGGCCCGGGGCTCACGAGCACGTAGTCGGGGCGCTCTCGCACGACGTCTTCTACCGAGAGCGCGTCCGCGCGGAACACGGAGATCGCAAGGTCGTAGCTCCGGAACATCTGCACGAGGTTGAAGGTGAACGAGTCGTAGTTATCGATGACGAGAAGCTTGAAAGTCATGCTCTGGCCTCGAATTCCGAGGAGTAGCGCCGCCGGGCAGCGCTACAACATCGTGAACCCCCCATCCACCGGCAGGTACGAGCCCGTCATGAACCGCGCGAGGTCGCTCGCCAAGAAGAGCACGGCACCCGCCATGTCCTCGGGCAAGCCGTTGCGGCGCATCGGGCACCTCGAGGCGATCACCTCCTTGACCGCGGGTGACATCGGCATGGCCGCGTCCGTCAACGTCAGCCCGGGCGCGACCGTGTTGACGCGCACGCCGGAGGCGCCGAGCTCCGAGGCGAGCGCCCGCACGAAGGCGTCGACGGCGGCCTTGGCCGTGCTCTGCGCGAGGAACCCTTCATTGCCGCGCTTGGAGAGGCTGCTCGACACCGCGATGATGCTGCCGCTCTTGCGCCGCATCATCTCCGGGGCGACCGCCTGGCAGGGGTAGAAGATCGCTTTGAGCTCGTTGGTGACCTTCCGCTCGAGATCCGCCCAGTCGTACTCGATGAAGGGGCGGTGACGGAAGTTCATGTGCGCGTTCGCGACCAGCACGTCGATTCGCTCGAAGCGCTGGTGTACGGCCGCGACGAGGCCGGCCACGTCTTCGGCGCGCGTCACGTCTGCTCCGAAGATTTCCGCGGTTCCCCCTTCTGCCTCGATCTGCTCTTTGACGCTCCGCGCCTGGGCCTCACTGTCCCGATAGTTGATGGCTATCCTGGCGCCGTGCTCGGCGAGCAACAGCGCGGTGGCGAGCCCGATACCGCGGCTTCCGCCCGTGACCAGCGCCACCTTGTCCTGGAGGAGCCCCGAACCACCGCGCGGTTTCGGGGACCGTCGAGCGTTCGCCGAGGTCTGCGCTGCGCGATCGCTCGACGGTTGCCGAGCCACCTCGCGATCGATCTCCGCGGCCATCGCCTGGAGCCTCGGCTCGTCGAAGATCTTGGAGACACCGAGCTCTACCCGGAATACGTCCTTGATCCTCGCGAGGACACGCATGGCGGAGAGCGAGTGACCACCGATGTCGAAGAACCGCGTTTGGCGGCCGATGCGCTCGGCAGGCATGTTCACGACCAGCCCCCAGATCCCCGCGAGCGTCCGCTCCGTCGAGGTCACCGGAGGTTCGTACGGGTCGCTCTGTTGGAGCTCACCACGCGCCGAGAGGAGCGCGCGTCGATTCAGCTTGCCGTTCGGGAGCAGCGGCATCGCGTCGAGCAAGACGAACACGTCCGGCACCATGTACGCGGGGAGCCTCTGCTGCAGAAACGCGCGGAGCTCCGCGAGCTCCACCGTGACGTCGGGCTCGCTCGTGTAGAACGCGAGCAGCCGCTCACCCTCCCCCACGACCGCTCGAGCGCGGATGCCAGCGAAGTCGCCCAGCACCTTCTCGACCTGGCGCACGTCGACACGAAAGCCGCGCACCTTGACCTGAAAATCCCAGCGACCGATGAAGTCGAGCGTGCCGTCCGGCAAAAATCGCACGACGTCGCCCGTATTGTAGAGGCGAGCGCTCGGTTCAGCGCCAAAAGGATTGGTCGAGAAGCGTTCGGCGGTCAGGCTCTCGAGCCCGTGATAACCGTCGGGCAGACCCACGGACGCGACGTGCAGCTCGCCCGATACGCCTTCGGGCACCAACCTTCCCCGACGATCGAGCACGTAGATCTTCGTGTTGGCGATCGGCGTACCGATCGGGACGAAGTCGCGCTGCCCGTCGAAGCTCGACGTGTCGTAGTAGCAGATGTCGTTCAGCTCGGTGCACCCGTAGTTGTTCAGCAATCGCGCGTTCGGGAACATCTCGCGGAAGGCGAGCACGAGCGACTTCGGCAGCGGTTCACCAGCCGTGATGCACACCTTCAGCGCCGGCAAGCGCCGCCCGCTCACGCGCAGGTGGTCGATCACGCTCGCGAGGTGCGAGGGCCCGATGTTGAGGCGGCTGACCCGGTGCTCGCCGAGGGCCGAGACGAAGGCCGCCGCATCGCGCACCACGTCGTTCGCGATGAACACCTGAGGGCAGCCGTTGAGGAGGCCCGCGAACAGCTCCTTGACCGCAACGGCGAAGACGAAGGTCGTCTTCTGGCCCACTACCTCGCCTTGCTCGAAGGGGAGCCTGGTTTCCAGCGCGGAGAGCCAGTTCTCGAGCTGGCGATGAGGCACGCGGACGCCCTTGGGCTTGCCGGTGGACCCCGACGTGTACATCACGTAGGCGAGCGCGTCCGAGTCGGGACGCAACTCCGGCGGGTTGTCCAGGTACTTCGACTCGTCGTCCCAGACGTGTTCGAGCCTGAGACAGCGCGAGTCCTCGAGCTCGAGCAGGGCCTGTTGCTGGGCACCACAAACCACCGCGCCGGGGCGCGCGTCTTCGAGGATTTGCTGCACGTACGCCTTCGGGTACGCCGGATCGAGCGGCACGTACGCCGCGCCCGCCTTCCAGATGCCGAGCAGGGTCGCGAGCAGCTTTCCGCTCCGGTCGAGACACACGGCGACCAGGTCCCCGCGCCCGACGCCCCGCGCCGCGAGCGCGTGCGCCACCCGGTTCGCGTGCCGCGCGAGCTCGAGGTAGCTCAAGGCGCCACGCTCGTCCCAGCAGGCGACCGCGCTCGGCGCGCGCTCGACCTCGGCGTCGAAGCGCTGAACGAACGACTGGCGTGGGGCGCTCGTTACCGGCGCGCGATTGAACTCTTCGGTCAGCTTCCGAACGTCGGAGTCGCGCAGCAAAGGAAGATCGAGCACTCGACGGTTCGTGTCGCCGAACATGCCCTCCAGCACGCGCTGGTGGTGAGCGAGCAAGCGCTCGATGGCGTCGCGGTCGTAAAGATCGGAGGCATACACGACCTCGACGGCGAGCTCGTCCGGCCCTCCACCCTCGTACGACAGCTCGATCTCGCACCGCGCAGGCACGTGCTCTCTCGCGAGCAGCTTCTGGACCGCGTCGTCGTTCTCGGCCGGATCGGGGAAGGGGCGGAAGCTGACGCCGCCCGGCAGCTCGGCTCCCAGCGTGGTCTTGGGGAAATTCTGGTGCCGCATGACGATGGGCACCAGCGGGTTCGTGCTGCCGCGGTGCGCCGCGTCCGTCGCTTGCAAGATGCGTTCGAACGGCACGGCGTGCTCGAACGCGGTGAGCACCTGCGCGCGCACGGCCTTGAGCAGCGCCCCGACGCTGCTCTGCTCGTCGATGCGTAGCCGGAGCGGCAAGATATTGATGAAAAACCCGATCAGCGGCTCGAACTCGACGTCCGTTCGGTTGGACGTCGTGGTTCCGATGCAGAGATCGTCCCGGTTCGTGTAGCGGCTGAGCGTGACCCCGAGCGCCGCGAGCAACGTCATGAAGAGCGTGCAGCCGTGCCGGCGAGACAAGCGCTCGAGGTTTTGCGAAAACTCGCGCGAGTAGCGATAGACGAAGGTAGCGCTGGTCGTGCAGGACTTTGCCTGCCGCGTCTGCACCGCGGGAAGCTCGAGGCTGTCCTCGTAACCCTCGAGCGTTCGACCCCAGTACTCGAGGCGAGCCGAGAGGTCCAAGGCCCGCTGCAGGGCTGCGTAGTCCTTGTACTGAACCGTGAGAGGCGCCCAAGCCGGCAGCTCTCCGCGAGAAGCCGAGGCGTAGGCGCTCTGGAGCTCTCCCAAGAAGATGGCCTTGAGCGACCAGGCATCCGCCGCGATGTGATGCACGTTGAACAAGAGCAGGTGCCGGTCGTCCGATAGGCGGAGCAAGCTTGCGATGAAGATCGGACCGCGGCGAAGGTCGAAGCGATGTTCGAGATGTCGCTCGAGGTGCTCCAGCATCCGAGCGCGGTCGGCGGCGATGACCGGCAGGCGCACGCGCTCGGGCGGCGCCACGAACTGAACGGGCTCTCCCTGCTCCGTTTGCCCGTAATACGTGCGTAGGCTCTCATGACGAGCGACGATTTCGCTCAGGCTCTGCTCGAGGGCCGGGACATCGAGGCTGCCCTCGACGAGCAGCATGAGAGGCAGGTTGTAGCTCGTATTCTGCGGATCGCGCAGGTAGTGGATCCAGAGCCGCTCTTGAAACAAAGAGAGCGCGCTGCCCTTGGCGCTGCGATCGGGCAGAAGGCTCGCCGCGTGCGCGCCCCCGTCCTGCGCGAGCTCCGAATGACTCGTCACGTGATCAGACGAACCCTCATCCACGGTCATACCTGTTCCTCCCAGGGCGGAATGCTCATCCGAGCCAGCGGTTCGTAAACCCTCTGGAATATCAGGGCGTACATTTGCACAAAACCAATCCGCCAACTTGAATATTTTGCGCTCCCACGCACGACCGAGCGCCACACGCGTCGACCGCTTCTTCCGGCATTCGGTCGTTCGGAAGGGGCACTTCGCGGAGCAGCTCGCGAACGCAGGATGAACGATCGATCATGCGGATCCGACGCGCTTGCGTGCGCCGTCGATTTCACGCTCGTGTTCGCGTCCGCGCGAGCCGGACGCGGCGAACGGGCGTGACCGTCAGCCTGCCGGGTTGCTGAACGTGGCGGCCGCCGGGGCCTTGACGAGCAGCGAGCGCTCCGCGACCGACGCGAGCAACATCTCGAGGCTCGTCATGGTGTGCGGCTTGTCCAGGAAGCCCACGACGTTCGGCATCTGGAGCAACATCGACGCGTCTTCCGCCTGAAAACCACTGGTAATCACGACCGGGATGTTGCTTCGAACGACGCGGAGCTGGTCGAGGGTCTGCTCGCCCGATTGCTCCGGCATCGTGAGGTCGAGGACGACGAGGTCGATGGCGTCCGGCTGCTCCTTCAGGAGCTCGAGCCCTCGACGACCACTGTCCGCGGTGACGACCTGATGGCCGAGCTCGCTCAACATCCTGCCCGTCACCAACCGGACCGCGGGCTCGTCGTCGATGAGCAGAATGCTCCGGGCCGACGGCTGAACGACCGACAACGCGGGGCTGCTCGTTCGGCGTGGCACCGAATCCTGCGCGACGGGCAGCAGGATGGCAAAGCTCGTCCCTCGTGACGAAGTCCCGTCGACCCCGAGCCAACCGCGGTGCGCTCGCACGATGCCGGAGGCGGCGGCGAGGCCCATTCCGCGTCCCGCACCTTTCGTCGAGAAGAACGGTTCGAACAGGCGCTCGCGCGCTTCGGGGCGAATGCCGACCCCGTTGTCGCTGACCGTCACTTTCACGTAGCTGCCCGGCGCGACCCCGTACGCCTCGCTGCGCTGCGCCTCGAGCTCCACGCTCTCGGTGCGCAGCGTCAGAGTCCCGCGCTTTCCTTCCATGGCATCCAACGCGTTGAGGATCAGATTCGTCACCACCTGGCGCAGCTGAAAGCGGTCGGCGCCGACGAGCGGCAGCGCGTCACCGAGCTCGAGGATGAGTTGCGCCCTGGATTCGACCGTGGCGTGCAGCAGACGGAGCGCCGCCGAGAGCTCCAGATTGATCTCGAGCGCCTGAATCGCGAGGCTCCGGCGCCCCGCGTAAGCCAGCATCTGCTTGCTCAGCTGGGCCGCTTCTCCCGCAAACGTCAGGATCTCCGTAATGCAGCGCGCCACGATGGGCGGAGCGTCGTCAGGCACCTTGCGCAGCGCCACCTCCGCGTTGCCGACCACGCCCGAAAGCAGGTTGTTGAAGTCGTGAGCCACCCCGCCCGCCATGACGGCCAAGCTCTGCAGAGCCTGGCTCCGCTGCAGCTCTCGCTCCAGATCGCGCTGCCGGCGCTCCGTCACGACGCGATCCGTGAGATCCCGAACTACCCGCAGCGTCAGCTCGTCCCGCGAGCCGTTCGGCTCGAAGCGCGTCTCTGTCACGAGCAGCAAGGTGCTCGCGTTCCGTTCGAGGACCACTTCGTACGAGCGGCGGTCTCCGCTGTTCGGCGTCGAGGCGGCGAGCGTGCGGCGGCTCCCCGCGGTCAAGAACTCGGAGAAGGTCCTGGTGGACAGATCGTCGCGCGCGACGCCCAGCGTCTCGGCGAGCGCCTGGTTCGCGAAGACCACGCGATCCTGCGCGTCGAACAAGCCGACTCCCTCCCCCAGGCTTTCCACCAACGCGCGTTGCATCCGCTCGCTGTGGCGCAGGGACTCCTCGCTGCGCTCCCGGGCGTCGATCTCGCGACGCAGCTCCGCGTTCAGCTCCAGCACGCGCCGACGCGAGTCGACCACGAGGCCCAGCCCGCCCGCGACCACGAGCTTGACGAGCAACGCGATGATACCAGCCGCGCGCCCCGTCTCCGGGCTGGCCGCGAGCTGAAGAGCAAGGCCCCGTTCGAGGAACGCGACTCCGACGATCATGACGAGCGCGCCGCGCACGCCGAGCCACACCGCCGAAAGGATGCAGAGCCCCAAGCCGAGCATGAAGGCGGGGTTGCCGATCAGAGCATGCAAGGTACCGAACGAAGCTCGGTAAGCGAGCACCAGGACAGCGAGGATGCAGCACCTCACCACGACGTCACGGTGCCCTTCCGACGAAGCTTTGCGAGCCGTGCCCCTCGATAGGAGCGATGGATACGCGCTGGTTAAGTGCGCTTCCTTCGGTTGAACCGAGGCCCCCGTGCTGCCCGAACCGAACATGTGACGGGTCATAGGCTGTCGCGGCCGCCCCATCAAGCGTTGTGGTGAGTCGGCGCAACCGTCTCTAAATGCGAGCGCGCGGTTCGACTAGCTCTGTCCGCCGCGCCTTGGTTCCGGAGCTTTCGCGTGAGGAGAATCACCCGCTGCGCGCGTCCGCCGTCCCTCAAGCAAGGAGCGCCCCGGCCCGGATGTTCGCCGCTGGAAGCCCCTGCGCGCCCTTTGCGGCGCGGCTGAACGCCGAGATCGTGAGGACCGCGGTCAGCCAGGACGCGGCGAGCAAGCACTCGACCAGCTGCTTTGCCCAGCTCCCCTGGCTCATGCCTCCCCAAACGAAGTTCGAGCACAGATAGAGCAGCTTCACGCCCAAAAGAACTCCCCCAGAGTGGGCAGCTCGGTTGACGCGCTCGACGTCCGTGGTCTGACGAGACCAAGAGCTCAGCACCAGGATGACGCCGGCGCTGTAGTAGAGGCAGAGCATGGCCCCGGTGAGCGGCAACCAAAGCGGCAGCGCTCCGCCCAGAAAGCCTGCCAGTACCTTGACGTCGCTCGGCGAGATGCGATTTCCCTCAGCGACCACGAACAGGTAGCCCAAGGCGACCAGCATCGCGCCGCGTAGCCAGGGCGCCAGGCGCTCCCCCAGCCTTCGCTCCAATTCTGCCCGCTCGAGCAGGCGAGGGGCGAACGCGCCGACCAACAACAAGAACGACCATTGGAGCCCGCCCATCTGCAAGTTGGAGAGCGTGAGTAGAGCGCCCTCCAGCGCGCCGAGACTGGACGCACCCCATCGCCGACCGAGCAACATGCACCCTGCGACGAACAGGGGCAGGTAGGGTCGCAGAGCCACGGGGCACGCGAACGCGAGCAACGGGATCGAGAGCGGCGCCGAGAGCCTGGTCGTGAGCGATCCGCCGCCCGTGGTCCAGCCGTAGAGCGCGGCAGCGGGCACCGTGAGGAGCAGCGCACGTGCTCCCTGCAGGTCTTTCGTCGAGTCGAGGACGTACGTCCAGCCGAGCGCGGTGATCAGCGCCGATGCCGTCGCGACGAACAGGGTCAGCGCCACGCGCGCGCGGTACGGCGCGGCGAACCAGGCGCCCAGCAAGAGAGCGAACGGAGCGACGAGGATCACCCAGTGAGCCTCGGTGACGGAGATCGAAGCGCCCGCGACGAAAACGAGGAGAGCGCCCCAGCGTCGCGAGTGCCGACGCAGCAGGGCCGCGAGCGCGATCACCAGCAAGAGCAGCGTCCCGCCGTAAGCGAGCCCCGCCGCCCCCAAGCTGAGCTGCGGCAGCGCATAGTGAGCCAGGAGCACTTGTAGCGCGACGAACCCCGCTCCCAGCCAGAAGAGCGGCGCGTAGAAGGCGGTTCCGTCCACCTGCGCGGCGACGAGCAAAAGGAGCACCGAAAGCACCACTGGTAGGATTGACAGACCGAGGCGCAGGCTCGACGGTTGCTTGAGGTCGGCGATCTGCCTCGAGATCTCGTCTGCGCTGCTCGCTGCTCGAACGGAAACGCCGCGCGAGCGCGCGAGCTCGCTGAGGAGCGTTCGCTTTTGCGCGACGAGCTCCGCCTCGAGCTCGGTCCGTCGAACCCTGTCTCCGGTCGAAAGTACGGCAGGCACCCCACCCTCGCTCATCGCTGGAATGGGCGCGCCCAGCAAGACCGAAATGAGCGTGGGCACGTCCGCCTGCGACAGGGGCGCGGGGCACTCGCCCCGCACGATCCCGGGCCCCCAAGCCGCGAAGAACGACGCTCGCGTCTCCGGCTGGTCCCCGCCGTGATTCCCGGAATCGAGCGCCCCGTGATCGCTCGTGACGATCCAGGTGGTCGCGCCGTCACCCTGACTTTCGACCGAGCGGAGCTGCTCGTCCAGGCCGCGCGCGTACTCGACGTAAGCCTGACCGAAGAGCCCGTGGAGGTGCGCCCGGTGATCGATCACGGGGTCGTGCCAAACGCAGAGATCGCAGTGCTCCTCCGAGAGCGCTCGCTCGAAGAGCTCGCTGCCCGGCAGCTTCTCGTCGGCGTAGGGCCCCAGATCGCGCACCGTGACCGCGCGCGCGACGTGACGCCCGAAGAGATCGCTCCAGACTCGTTCTCCGATGACGACCGTGCGCTTGCCGGCCCTCGTGACGCTCGCCGGCAATGAATCTGCTTGCAGGGGTCGAGCCTGAAAGTTCTGCGGCAGGAGCGCCAGCGTGGGAAACGCCCCCGTGCCGAGCGTGTACACGCCAGTCACGGTGAACGTGAGCGGACCGGCCGTGCTCGGACAAAGGACCCCGCGGGAACGCGCAAGCTCGTACGTCCGCGGGAACGTCGCGGCGAAACGATCGAAGCGCACTCCATCCAGAACGACGAGCGCCACCCTCCGGGTGAGGGCGGCGCGCGCTACCGGCGGTGAAACGATGGTCACGTCGTCGGAGCGGAAGCGCTGGCGCGCGAGCGACGCAAGGCCCACGGCCAGGAGCACGAGCGCGCCGAGCACGCGAACGGCGCCGAGCAGCGCCCAGCCGCGATCTTTCCCGAACACACCACCTGCCCGCGACACGCGGAGCCCCCGAGCAAGACTCGGACCAGCGCGTGAAAAGCGCTCGGATGACGCTCACCCGTTCGCCCGCTCTATCCGGCGGGTGAGAGGCTGTGAAACGGGTGCCACAGCTCTCTGCGTCAGTGTGAAGGTGGGGTACGCGCGTGGAGCAAGGGCTCGCTCACCCGCGTTCTCGCGCGACAGAGCGGAGACGGCAGCGTCGTGGTCAGTCGATGAGCTCGAAGCCGAGCGCACGGGCGCGCTCGGCAGCGGTCCCGAGAGGCTCGGTCTTCTGGCTGACTACCGGCAAGCGCGCGGCGCGCTCGGCGTTGACGGCGAGCCATCGCTCTTCTTCCGCCGGGAGCGCGCCCTCCTCGTAGATGGCCTCGACCGGACACTCGGGCACGCAGGCGCCGCAGTCGATGCACACCTTCGGATCGATGTAGAGCATCTCGGCGTCCCCGTGGAAGCAGTCCACCGGGCAGACGACGACGCAGTCGGTATATCGGCAGCGCTGGCAATTACCCGTCACCACGAACGTCATGGCGCGACCTCGCTCGTCGAGCTTCCGCCGAGGCGCACGTGGTATTGGTGTGCGGCGTCGACGAACAGCTGTGCCTCTTCGATCATCTGATGCGCCGCTCTCGTGTCGGCGGACGTCAGGTCGGCTCCGTGGGCGCGGAACAGATAGTGCGCGAACTTGCCCCCGGACCGGGGGTCGTCGAACCTGCCGCTGTCGTGCAGGTGCACCCGGAACAGCCGCACGACCTCGGCGGGGTCGTTCTCGAGGTTCGGTTCGAAGGACCGCGTCAGCGCCATCGCCGCCTCGATCATGGCGCCCCGCGCGCGCTCGGCGGCAAGAACGGTCTTGCCGTCATCGAGCAGCAGCTGAGCCTCGAACACTTGCCGCTCGCTCTCGGCGAGCCCGAACTCGAGCGGCGATACGATTTCACCGGCGCACTCGCCGACACCCATGTCACCGGTCGTGTAGACGCGCGGATCCCCCCAGTCGCTGTAGAAGTGCGGCGCTTGCTCGAACGGAGGCACGTCCGAGAGGTCGGCGACCATCGCCTTCACCTCCTTGCGCCCAATGCGACGGATCCAATCTTGAAATCGCTCTCCTTCCTGGCGGCCCTTCCCGTAGGCCACGGTGAGGCGCTCGACCGCTTCGGGTACGCGTTTGGACGGGATGGCGCCGATCGCCAGACCGAAGGCGCCGGCGTTGTTCTCCCATTCGCCGCCGACCACGAGCTGGAAGTGAGGCACGCGCCGGCCGTTGACGTTGCGGCTGACGCCGAGGAAACCGATGTCTGCCACGTGATGCTGGCCGCAGGAGTTGAAGCAGCCGCTGCATTTGATGTGCAGCTTGCGCGTGGCGCCGTCGAGCTCGCCGTCGATGACGCCGAGGTGCCGGCGGAGCTCGCGCGCGAGCCCGCGGGAAGACGAGATACCGAGCTTGCAGGTATCCGTCCCCGGGCAGGAAGTGACGTCGCGCACCGCAGAGGCTCCAGCTTCACCGAGACCTATCGCGGAGAGCTCCTCGTGAAGGGCGGGAAGATCGGAGTCAGCGACCCAGCGCAACAGCAAGTTCTGCTCGGCGGTCGTGCGCAGAGTGTCGCCGGAGAACGTTCGCATCAAGCGCGCGATGGCGCGGCCCTGTGTCGGCGTGAAGTCGCCGAGCGGCAAGGCGATCGTGACCGCGGAGAACCCCTGCTGCCGCTGCGGATAGACGTTGCTGCGAGCCCACGCGGCGTACGGCTCGTCACCCGGCGTCGCGGCGAGCGAGCCGGCCGATCGCGCCGGAACCTCGACGCCGTCGTCGAGCTGCCTCAGGAACTCGGTCCAGCGCGGATCCGGCTTCAGAAGCTCGCGCTCTTCGAGGATCAGGCGCCGCAGCTCGTCGATGCCGAGCTTCTTGAGCAGAAACTTCAGCCTGGCCCGTGAGCGGTTGGTCCGCTCGCCCAGTCGGGCGAAGACGCGGCAAACGGCCTGCGACAGGGGCAAGAGCTCCGCCTCGGGCACGAAGGCTTGGAGGAGCTCCGCGGCGTGAGGGACGGGTCCGAGCCCGCCCCCGACGTAAAACTCGAAGCCGCGCTCGATACGCCCCTCGACCTCACGCGTGCGCGCGATGCAGCCGATGTCGTGGAAGCTCGTCAGCCCGCAGGCTCGTTCCGCACAGCCGGAGAAGGCAACCTTGAACTTACGACCCATGTCCTGGGTGTCCGGATGCCCCAGGAGAAAGAATGCGAGCGCGCGAGCGTAGGGCGTCACGTCGAAGGCCTCGCCGTGGCAGATGCCTGCGAGGGGGCAAGCGGTAACGTTGCGCACGGAGTTGCCGCAGGCCTCCCGCGTGGTGATCCCGACGGCCGCCAGGCGTCGCATGAGGTCCGGCGTGTCTTCGATGTGCACGAAGTGCAGCTGGATGTCCTGCCGCGTGGTCACGTGCAGGATCTGATCGGAGTATTCCTCCGCCAGATCGCACAGCAGCTCCAGCTGCTCGGCGCTCAGCTTCCCGAACGGGATCTTGATGCGTTGCATGCCGGGCGCGTCCCACACCGTGCCCGGGCCCTTGGTCAGAGGATCGCTCGGATAGTGGAGTTGCTGAGTCGTCTCACCGTCGTGCCGCTGGCCGTTGTCGTAGCGCTGCCCGTAGGAGCCGCGTCGCAAGCGCGTCTCGGCGAACAGTTTGTCGTCGACCTTGCCCAGTTTTTTCAGCTGGATCTGAGTTTCGAAGACGTCGATTTCCCTCTCCCAGCCCTCCGGGGCCTGTCCGGAGAGCCTCTGCTTCCAACTGTCGTCGGCCATCGCAAGTCCTTTGAGCGCAAAGCATCAGCAGCGCGGTCTTAAAGATGTACGCGAAATGAATCTTTAGCGGCGACCACCCGCGCATGCAAGCAAGAAGCACCGTGTAGGCGGCTGCGCAGTTCCTCTAGCCGAGGAGCAGCAGCCGCCTCAGCTGAGTCGTTCGACCTGAAACGATATCCTCGAGGGTGTGCTCATCGAGAGAACGAAAGAAAGCCGAGACCGCATCGCCGAGCACGCCACGCAGCTTGCACGCGGCGGTGATCCGACAGCCGCGCGGGTGAGCGCCCGTGCTGAAGCACTCGACCAACTCGACGGAGTCCTCCGTCTGCTGGATCAACCGGCCCAGGCGAATTTCACGCGCTGGTCGCGCGAGCTCGAGACCACCACCGCGCCCGCGCACCGTCTGCACGTAGCCGAGCTTCGCGAGCGAGTGCACCACCTTCATGAGGTGCGCCCGAGAGATGTCGAACGCCTCCGCGATTTCGTGGATGGTGGCAAGCTTCTCCGGCCGCACCGCGAGAAACATCAAGACGCGCAGGCTGTAGTCGGTGTGCCGGGTCAGGCGCATGCAAGGCCCCTATAGCCTGGAATCAGCGCGCTCGCTCGCAGCGCGCTCGAGGCGAAGCACGACGAACGAATCGTTCGACGAGCGTTCTCGAGGGAGGCCTCGCGCTCGAAACTCGGGTGCGCGAGGCGCATCCTTACAGCCGAGCAGGATTCGCGCGTGAGCGAACTCGCACCTCCATCAACGTGCGTGCTCCCGGCATACGCGCGCCAGCACTCGAGCAGCTTTGCGTCGACCGTCGAACTGCGCGCCGAGGTCGAAGCCGAACTGCTCCTGAAACGCGAGCCCTCGGGGAGTGCTGAAGTGCCAGGTGATGCCGAGGCTGTTGGCCTCGATCACGAATAGTTCGCCCGTGCCGGCGTCGCGCAGGATGTCGACCCCGAGCAAGGGGACACGCGGGAACGCCGCGTGTGCTCTCTCGCCCAGGGCCACCACCTCGGGATCGTCGTCGAGCGTGAACGTGCAACCTCGACCTGACGACACGATGCTCTGGCCGTGGAAGGCGTCACGCTCGCGGAGCGGGGGCAGGTCGTGACTCGCCTCGGTCCGATCCGCCCACAAGGCGTTGCCGAACAGCGTCACCACGCGATGGCTGCGCGGCCAAGGTCCGGTGTAGACGAACTCTTGCGCGAGGCGTGGATTGAAAGGCCCTCCGAAATTGAGGGTGCGTGCCGTTCTCGGCGGGGTCCATTGCGCCGTATCGCGGCGTTCGATGCGAACGTCGGCGCCTTGCGCTCCGAAATCGGGCTTCGTGACGACGTACGGGCCGAAGCCGTCGAGATCGGGCGTTCGATTCGGTAGAAGCCGAGTCCAGCGAGGCACGGGCACTCCGGCGGCTCGAAGCGCGCGGTACTCCGTGGATTTCGGGACGTGTTGTCCCTGAAAGACAGGTCCACGACGCGGGCGAAGCCGGCGCAGCGGCGCCGGTGAAACCGTCACCGTCGGGATGTCGGGAATGTCGGACGTCACGTCGGCGCCGGCAACGTCCGGCACGACGCACACGACGGTTTCACGGTCGAGCTCGTTGATCCAACCAGCGATCTCGAGAAAGTCACTGGCAGCGTTCACGGACGGGTTGGTCACGAGGATCAGCGCGCGAACGGGGGACACGCGCCATCACCTCCGGGCCGCGTCGTGCGCGGGCCGAGGCCAGCCAGCGACCAGCTGCCGGCACACCTCGGACGCCTCCTCATCGTCGTAGATCACGACACCTTCGGACCAGCTCAACACGCGCGCCGGGCGCGCGCGCTCGTCGGTCTCGAACACCGGGATCACGTGAACGTGATAGTGCGAGTAGGTCTGCGGAAGCTCGGCTGCGGCGCCGAGGGTCGCGGTGAACACGCGCGCGGGCTTGAAGCAGGCCTCGACCGCGCGCCCCGCCTCGAACACCAGGCGTTGAACGTCGACGAAGACTTCCCAATCGATGTCGCTCATTCGCTCGACGTGCCGGCGAGGGATCACCATCAAGTGACCGTAGCGGCAAGCGAAGCGGTCGAGCATCACCACGGCGTGTCGGCTCTCGGCGACGCACCCCTCACCGCCGTTCTTCGCCAGCTCACACATCACGCAGCTCGCGCCGCTCGCGAGCAGGCTCTGCTTGTGCTCGGCGAGCAGCGCGAGCGCGACTTCTTTGGTGACGACTCGCACGCTAACCGCCGGGGGTGACCTCGAGCGGCTCGCCCGTGGGCAGGCTCGCCTCGAGCGCCGCGATCAGAGCCTCGACGTTCTCCCGAGTGGGCCAATAGAGCTCACTCGGGATGCCGAGCGAGAACTCGTAGTCGCGGAGTACGCTTCCGGAAAGGTAAGTCTCGCTCCACTCGCACGACACCGAGCTCGACCAGGTGCTCGGATCGACGAGGGGAACGCAGTCGAGCAGCGCCTCGAACGCTCGGAGCGCAGCCACGTCGTCTTCGAGGCGAGCCGCGATGGCCGGAGTCGCGAGCGCCCAACGCTCGACCATCGAGATGTTCCCGAGAATGAACTCTCGAAATCCGACCGCGCCGAACGAGAAGGAGCCGCAGTAGTTCGACGTCTCGTCGGCGCTCGACTGGTAGTAGATCGCCCCGATCCGCTGCGGATTTTCGAGGGCGGTTTCGATCGGTACGACCTCACCTTCCGCGTCGTAGACGAAGAGCCCCGTCGGATCGAAGACGGCGATCCAGGCCTCGGGTTTGAGCTCGATCTCGAGCAGCTGGGTGCCGTAGGTCTCGCCGGGCCAGCCGAGCAGCGTTGCCCAGGGGTTGGTCCAAGTAAACCGCACCTTGGCGAACACCTCGCTCTCGAGCTTTGCCGCGAGCTCTTGCTGCGGAGTTTCACCAGGAGCGGCGAAGGCAGCGAGCTCGGTGAACGCCAGGCCGCGTCCCATTCCGGGTCTCTCCGAGCGGCTGAAGAGCGGCCCACCTTCGCGGAGCTCCGCCACCTGTTCGTCAGTGGTCCAGCTGTAGAACACCCGCTGCGCGCCGATTCGCGAGACCACCTGATCGGCCAACGCGGTGTCAGTCAGCTCGCAGTTGCCGTTGCCCCCGAGGTTCAAGGCACCGGCCATATTCGAGGTACCACCCGTGTTCGAGGTACCACCGGTGTTCGAGGCACCGCCCGATTCCGAGGAGCCGCCGGCTGCTCCAGACTGCCCCGCGCCGCCGCTCCCCGCTCCCGGAGGCGGGCCATCCTTTTCGGTGCTGGCATCGCTCTCCACGAGGCCACACGACGAGCTCGCTGCGAGTACGAGGATGGCCGTCACCGCCGTAGGACGCCACCTTCGTTGCGCTTTTCGGCCGGCATCCAGCTTCGGCCCGCCCGGACTCACACGCACCATGGGCCGAGTCTAGTCTCCTCGGTCGCTCCGAACAATCCCGGCCCGCGCGGACTCCACGCGATTCGGCGAGACAACACACCGCGTCGCGCACGAAAGAACGGCGAGCCCACCGTCGAGCGGGCCCGCCATTTCTCCAACACTCACTATGGCTTAGAAGCTCGGGAACGCGCTGAAATCGATCGGGCTCGGTTCCAGCGGTTCCGAGACGACCGTACCGGGGCAGTCGGCGAGGAAGCTCGCTTGAGCCGTGACCGGCGAGGCGCCGAGTCCGCCCGCGCTCGCGAGGTTCAGAATGCTGCGCTGCGCCTGGAAGGGGTTGCAACTCGGGTGCACGTGCACCTTGAAGCGCAACGTGACTTCGCCGTTGGGCACGAGCTCCCCGTCCCACATCACGACGAACTCGGGAGTGCCGCTCGGGCCCGGCGTGACCGCGATGTTGGCTTCGAGCGGCGCCGCCCCGCCCGGGCTCCTGACCTCGATCGCGTTGAGCACATGCATCGGCCAAGGCAGCTGGTCGCGAATGAAGGCTGGCGCAGGCCCGGAACCACCCTCGTTCTTGAGGCGGATCTCGTACGTGACGACGCCACCTTGCGGAACCACACCATCGGCGTCGAGCACCCGCTTCTTCAACACCAAATTGCCGAGCTCTCCCGGCGGCGGCGGGAGCTGGAGGATGTCCTCCGTCTCGCCGAGCTCGAAGCTCTTGGCCGCGCTCATCGGATGGGGACCGCGACCGTCGGGCAGCCCCACCGGAGGAACCACGGCGGGCGCTTCGCTGAGCGTGAAGCGCATCCAATGCGGCACACCTTCGCTGAGGTTCAAGACGCGCTCGGTGGGGACGTCCAGATCCGCGAACGAGCCCTGAGCGATGCTCGAGACGTCGACGGGGAAGTTCTGGACGATCCATTCGTAGCTCGTCCGCGCCGGACCTCCGTTCGGAGGCGTGCACGTGGCCGTATCGTTGAAGTCGCCGTCGTGCTCGCCGTCGAACCAGGCATTCAGGTACATCTGCTTCTTGGTCGCACCGTTCGGGCGCGAGACGCGGATCTTCAGCGTTTGCTTGAGGCAGTTGTAGAAGCGAATGTTGCGGTTCCGCCATCCGTCGTCACCCCGATCTCGATCGGCAACGTCGGCGATCACGCCTGCGGCGTTTCTGAGGATGTTGTTGGGTCCGTCGGAGTCGGGGCCAGCGTCCGCCTCGCGCTCTCGCGAAATGAAGTTGCCCAAGAATGCTTGCAGCGTGACGTTGTCGTGGCGCGGCCCAGCCGCCTGCCCTGCCGGGACCTGGTACACGGTCGGGAAGTTCCCGGGAACTCCCGGGTACGCAGTGTTCACGACGCCGTGATGGTTGGTGCTGTCCGGCGCGTCACCAGCGTCCGGCGCCGGGCCCGGTGGCTCCGCGGGAATCGAGTAAGTGATGACCAGGCGCGGCGCCGGATGGTTGCCGGCTTCGCGAGACCAGAACTGCTTACCGCCGGGAGTTACCGAGCGCAGCCCGAAGCCGTAGTTGTCTGCATCACCGTCGTGCCAGCTGCGCACGATCTGGGTGACGTCCCAGCTGATGTCCCCTTCGCTGTCGCCGACCTCCGCGCTCGGACCGTTCCAGGTGATTTCGGGCTGATTGCTCCAAGTGAGCGACGTCTCGTCTCATGTACCGTCCACTTGCCCCACGTCGACCGTGTTCAATCCGGCGTAGTTGCCGTTGAAATAGAGCCTGAGCTCCGCGGACTCGATCACCGCGTCGGCCCGGAGCGCCGTCAGATCGAACGCGACGAAGCTCTGGTGACCTGCGGTGTTGATCCAGAGAATGCTGCCGTCGAAGTTCACGTTTTCACTCGGGGACTGCGTGCGCGCGTCCTGGACGGCAATGAGCTCGACGGTCCCCGTTTCGGCGGGAGACGCGAGCTCTTCTGTCCGAGTCTCGACCACCGGATCGGGGTCGACGGGACCACAAGCGAAAGCGCCGAGAACGAGCGCACTGACGGCGGAGAGCTGACGAATCGATCGAGCTTGCATTGTTGATTCCTCTCTAGGGTCGCGTGTTGAATCGGCATCCATTCGTGCCGGGACGCTGCCTCTTCAAGGCGCATGCCACCGGAGCCGCCTGCGCGGCGGGTCGCGCTTTTCTCGAAAAAAACGGGAAGGAAGAGGACCGTCGTCGCGCTGCAGGGTCAAAAGACCCGTCGATCGCGGCTGCTGTCCCATGGGACGCGGGACATGAGACGCGGCCGGGTAGTGCCCGCTCTTCGATGCGCGCGCTTCGATCGAAGCGCGAAGCTTCGCGTCGCCGATCTCCGGACCCTCCGTCGCGCGGGACGCGCTCTTGCGTCGCCCTGAACGTGCGGCCGGCGGCGCCGTCACTCGAGCGGCGTCCACAACGCAATGCAAAGCATTACGTTGCGTTGCAATCGCGATCAGGTGTGATAGTGAGGCCACGTGCAGCGCAAGCGAAACGCTCGACCTCCGAAGCGAAGCGGCGGAAACGATCGGCAGATCGTGGTCCGGCTCCCGGCCGCGCTCGTCGGGCGCGTCGATCGCTTCGCCGAGCAGCTGCGCGCAGAGCTCCCGGGCACGCGCTTCGCGCGCTCGGAGGCGGTGCGCGTGCTGCTCACCCGGGCCCTCGATCACGCCCAGGTGACGCGCGGCGCGATCCCCAGAAGCAAAAGCAAGCCATGAGCGGAAAGCTCCTGTCCCTGTTCGACCACCCGGAGTTCGTTCGGCGTCTTCAGGCGCGCGAAGAAAAGGCGCTCGCTGAAGCGATGGTGCCCGTCGTCCGCCTCGGGCGCGGCAAGTTTCGCTGCCGGCGTTGTCTGCTCGAGTACGACGCCGTGCCCCGGTTGCACGATCTCGCCGACGCGCTCCGCCTCGAACCTTGCCCCCACTGCGATCGCTCGCGCGAGCTCGACGAGATCGAGGCCTTCCTGAGCCAGGTGCTCGAGGATCCCTGAGCCTGCTCGCGCCCTTGCCGTTCTGGGAGCGGCGTTGCGTGAGTCAACCGAGCCTTCGTCCTGCGGCCCAGCAGGGCTGGAACCGGTTCTAGCTCGCGCGAGATCGTGATAGCGTGCCCTCCTTTCTTGGATAGCACGATGCGTTCAATCCCGATCTTGAGTGGCTTCCTCTTCGCGCTTGCTTCGGTCGTGAGTTGCAGCAGCAGTGACCCGCCCCAGCCTGGCGTCGGTAGCGGAGGCGGCACCGCCACGGGCGGCGCTAGCGCCACGGGCGGCGCGGCAGGCTCCGGCGCCAACAGCGCGGGGACCAGCTCGGCGG